>JAPPBK010000273.1 GCA_026705105.1 Chloroflexota bacterium
CCGCCCCAGCGAGTTCCGGCAGAGTTCGAACTGGGGTTGATTCAGTCCGATGTCATCGACGATGCCTACGTGCCGCTCTCGGAAGAGCCATGGGAGTCCATTGAGTTGCTCCGCGCCGGCAACGTTGCCATCTTGCGCTCGATGACCAAGGATCACGCGCTCGCCGGCATCAGGCTGGGATACATGGTGGCGCAGCCGGAACTCATCGAGGACATCCGCCGACTCCAGCCCGCCTGGAGCGTCAATGCCGTGGCCCTCGGCGCCGGCCTGGCCGCGCTCGAGGACGAGTCGCACATCGAGGCGGCGCGACAGGTCGTCCGGATGGCGAAGGCGTTCCTCTACGACGAGTTCACTGCGATGGAGCTGGCGTTCACATGCTCAGCGGCGAACTTCGTGATCGTCAAAGTGGGCGATGCGCGCGCCGTTCGGGCCGAGTTGCTTCGACGCGGTGTCGCGGTTCGCGACTGCACGTCCTTCGGTCTGCCCGAGCACATCCGCGTCGCCGTTCGACGCCGGGAGGAGTGCGAGCGGTTAGTCCGTGCCTTGCGACAGGCGCTCGATCGATGAACGAACCCGCAAGAGTAGTCATGGTCCAGGGGACCTCGTCGCACGCGGGCAAGTCGATCCTGGCGGCTGCGCTGTGCCGCATCTTCGCTCAAGAGGGCTACCAGGTCGCGCCGTTCAAGGCGCAGAACATGTCGCTCAACTCCTTCGTCACGCCCGACGGCGGTGAAATCGGCCGCTCGCAGGCGGTCCAGGCCGCAGCGGCGATGGTCGAACCGCGCGTCGAGATGAACCCGGTCCTGCTCAAGCCGGAGGCCGAGGCGCGCTCGCAGGTCGTGGTCCTGGGCCGGCCGCAAGCGCGGAAGTCGGCGCGCGAGTACTACGAACTGAAACAACAGCTCTGGCCGACGGTCACATTGGCATTGGACACGCTGCGCCGCGAGTTCGACATCGTCGTGATCGAAGGAGCGGGCAGTCCGGCCGAGATCAACCTGAAACAGCACGACATCGTCAACATGCGCGTTGCCCGCTACGCCGACTCGCCGGTGCTGCTGGTCGGCGACATCGACCGCGGCGGCGTCTTCGCCCAGATCGTCGGCACGATGGTTCTTCTGGAACCGGAAGAACGCGCGTTGGTCACGGGACATGTGATCAACAAGTTCCGCGGCGACCCGTCGCTGCTCACCTCGGGTCTGCACTTGCTGGAGGAACACACCGGCGCGCCCGCTATTGGGGTGCTGCCCTACTACTTCGACATTCATGTCCCGGAAGAGGATTCGCTCGGCCTTGAGGTCGGCAGCCTGAGCACCGAGGAAACGCTCGTCGATGTCGCCGTGATGCGGCTGCCCCACATCGCCAACTTCGACGACTTCGATCCGCTGCGCCACGAGCCCGGCGTTCGCGTGCGCTACGTCCGCCGTCTTGAGGAGTTCGGCGATCCCGATCTGGTGTTGATTCCGGGAAGCAAAACGACCGTCGAGGATCTCGAGTGGCTGCGGACCCAGGGCCTGGCTGACCGGATCGTCAACGCTCGCCGGGCGGAAGTACCGGTGATCGGCATCTGCGCCGGCTTTCAGATGCTCGGGCGCAAACTCCACGATCCCGGCGGATTCGAGTCCAGCAGGACTGTCACACGAGGTCTGGACATGTTGCCCACGTCAACGACCTTCCACGCGGAGAAGGTGACCCACCAGGTCTCGGCCCGCGTCAGGGCCGGTCGGGGCATGCTCGGCCGCTGCGATGGAGCGGCGCTCACGGGATACGAGATTCACATGGGCGTCGCAGCCCAGGAATCGCACGCCGGACCGTTCCAGGTGGAGACGCGTTCGGGCCGTGTCGCAGGCTCGTCGGACGGCGCGCTGGATGACGATGGGTTGACGCTGGGCACCTACATGCACGGCCTCTTCCACAATCGCGCGCTCAGGCGGTCGGTGCTCCAGTTCGCAGCCGAGCGCAAGGGGATCTCGCTGCCTCAGGGCAACGCGGATCTCGACCTCAATGAGGAATACGACAAGTTGGCCGCGCTCGTGCGGGAACACCTGGACATGGGCCACATCCGACGAGCGATGGGACTACCCGCTTGAGCCGGAACGGACAACCGGACGAATACTGCTGCGCTTGCGCCTAGCACCGGCGCTCGCCGCGGGACGGCCGACACA
This sequence comes from Chloroflexota bacterium, assembly GCA_026705105.1. Taxonomy (GTDB): domain Bacteria; phylum Chloroflexota; class Dehalococcoidia; order Bin125; family Bin125; genus Bin125. Next base: position 2,163 of record JAPPBK010000273.1, read on the forward strand.
GCATTTCGCTGCCGCCGCCAATCAGCCGCTGTCGATGCACCTCGCGCAGGCCCCGTAGCCGCGAGCGCGCCTGCGACGCGGCCCACTCAGTTCGTTCCGCATCCGCGCTGAACAACATCCCGACAGCGGTGCCGCTGTGCGCGACGTTGACGCCGACTGCGCCGGCCGCCTCGGCCAATGCCAAGACCTGCGGCAGCTCCGGCTTCGCCAGCACATCCTGGTAGGTTGACGAGCTCAGGCTGGCTCCGCGGCCGATCAGCTCCGCATCGGCGGACGCGATCCCAGCCTCAATCATCGACAACGACTCGCGGAAACTGGTCGAGCGGCTGCGCAGCGCCGTGGTGTGATCGATGGCGTTGAAGGCGACAGTATCGAGCACCGCCTCAAACTCCAGGACCAGGATCTCGATCGGCGGCGGAGTTCCCAGACGCCGCCGTACGCGGCCGCCAACGTGATCGAACAGCGCGATGCCGGGCAGCATCGTGCCGTCGCTCGGCTCAACTGACAATGCGATGTCGGCCTCCAGCTCTGCATCCGGCGCTCGGCCCAGCGCGGCGGCGGTGGCGGCCACGGACGCGACGACATCGGCGGTGCTGCTGGCCATGCCCTTGCCTCGCGGAATCGGACTCTCGAGGCTTAGCGCTGCGTCCAGAGCGTCGAGGCCGAAGCGATCGAGTGTCAGGGCCACCGCACGAATCGCCTTTGGGCAGTCGACTGGACCACTGACCTGCCCCGCTCCCTCTCGGAGGACGACCGTCGCCGTGGCATAGCGATCGATGGGGCAGGTCACCATGACGTGCGAGTCAGCCAGCAAGCCCTGCGCCAACTCCCCGCAGGAGGCCGGAGCCCGCGCGACGCCTCGCATCTCTGCATTCACGCAGGCAGCCTACCGGCCGCTGCCAGGTCCTCCACGGCGAAAGCGGCCTGGGAACGACGACCGAATCGGTCATCGTTCCCAGGTTGGGCGCTCCAATGACGCCGCGCTGCGGACTACTGCTCGGCGATTGCTCGCGCGTTGCCGAGCAAGATGCCGATGTAGGTCGGATTGTCCTCGGTCGGCTGGGACCAGATGATCCCGCGGTTGGCGCCGGTTTCCGCCGCGACCGCATCGAGAGCCGATGAATCGAACTGCTGCTCGTGGAAGACCGTTTGCACGCCTTCGTGCTCTATCAGTTCAACCAGCCCGGCGATGGTCTCGGCGCTGATGCCCTGTTCCGGCCCTTCGATCAGGAAGCCGACGATCTCCAGCCCGTAGCGACGGGCGAAGTAGGCAAACGCGTCGTGGAAGGTAACCAGCAAGCGCTGGCTCTCCGGCACGCTCTCGATCAGCGCGCGCGCCTCCGCGTCGGCAGCCGCAACTTCACCGAGGTAGACCGCAAGCCGATCGCTGATCCCATCAGTCGCTTCGGGATCGAGGGCTACGAGTGCGTTGGCAATCGCGACGATGGCGGCAGAGGCCAGATCGGCGTCGAACCAGAAGTGCGGATCCTCATCGCCGTGGTGGTGATGGTGACCGTGATCGTCGCCCTCCTCTTCGTGCTCGTCTCCCTCGTGGTCGTCGTGGTCGTCGTGACCAGCATGAGGCGCGCCGCCGGAGTCGGTGATTCCGACGAATGCCAATCTCACCGGCGCACCGCCGACATGCCACTCCTCTTCGATCTCCATGTGTGTGAGATGCACCCCGAGGACATGCCCACTGCTCGGGTCGGCGGCGTAGAGCCACTCTCCCACGACGATCAGTGCGGGAGTCGGGGTACCGAAGGCCGCCTCGAAGGGATCAACCAACTGCAAGCTGCCGATGAGCTCGCCGTCATGGGTATCGACAGCGCGCAGCACGCCGTCGGCGGCGAGGAAGTAGAACGTCTCACCGTCGCTCGAGAACACGCCGGCGACGCTCGGCTCGGGGAATACCTCGTGGAACTCGCCGCGGCCAACGTCGACCAGCCAGACTCCGCCCTGGATGCAGCATTCTCCGCCGGGGAAGAGGGTCGATTGGCCGAAGAAGTTCTCGCTGTCGTGGTGGCCCCAGTATTGACCGATGGCGAATTCTCCCTCGGGACCTGCTTCCGCCGGGTAGGGGATGAGATTGCTTTCGTACTCTCCGTCGTGCGCGTGCAGGAAGAGGGTCTCGGTCCAGCAGCCGAACACCGCTCCATGGGCGTTGTGCGCTACGCCGTGGAGGCGAGGACACGGCCCGGCGTCGAAGACAAGCTCGTTGTCAAACGTCCGCACTTCGACACCTTCGGGCAGGATGTTCCAGAAGTCGGGGTTCGTGAGGAAATCCGGATGTGGAGTCGTGAGGGCGACGTGTCCTTCATGGACCACCACGGCGGACCCATGTTGCGGCCCGGCGTCAATCACAATTGGCTCATAGTCGCCCGTCGAGTTGGCCAGGTCATGCTCGTTGATCAAGATCGCATGGCCGTTGCCATCGGCGAAGATTGCGGTCCAGCCGTAGCTGTTGACCACGTGGACTCCTCGCTCTTCAGCGATCTCGAGAGCGTGGCGGGAAATCGGTTGCGTCACCAGGTCAAAGTGGTCGCCGTGCGGAACGTAGAACACGCCCCCGTCAAAGACATGGATGCGGTCGTCGTCGTCTTCCGGTCCGTTGGCGATCACGATTCCGTAGCGGTGGGTCGGACTGGCGTACACGGACGCATTGGCTGCCGCAATCTCAAAGACGCCGCCGCTAACGTCGTCCGTTGATAGGTCGACCACCGACAGGTGCGCCTCAAGCGCATCCGCGATCAGCAGCCGTCCGATGGCCTCAGTCGGGCCGTGATCGTCGTCGTGCATCTCCTCATCGTCGTGAGCGTGTTCGTCCCCATGGCCGGCCGTCAGCGCGCCAAACGGCATGAGCTCGTGTCCGGCCGCCTCGATCGCCTCAGTCAGATCGAGCAGGTTCGTCGCGTTCTCCTCGATCGCAGCCAGGTAGTACGACTCAAGCCCCGCGCCGTTGATGACGACCAGGTCAGCCTCCGCGATTGCACGGATATCCGACACGCTGAGCTCGAGAATGTGCGCGTCCGCCCCCGCCGGGACCAGCGCTCGCACATTGACCCGGTCACCACCGACCTGGCGGACCCAGTCGGCGATTACCTGGGTTGAGACCACGACCTGTAGCGGGTCTGCGGAAACCGCCTGCAGCTGTGACTGCTGTTGCTGCTGTTGCTCCTGCGTCCGGGCAGACTGCGCCGACGCCGCAGGCTCGCTCTCCTGCTGGGGCTGAACCTGTTGCTCGGTGGCCGCCCGTTGGGGTTGCGGCTGAGCCTGTTGCTGTGGATCGTCATCGGAACAGCCGACGACCAGCGCCGCCGCGAGCGACACCGCCATCAGGGCGCCGAGCGCCCGTGTGAAGAACCGGGTCATGGGGGAAACCGAACTAGGCGGACTGTGTGTGCTGCAGGGCCGTCCGCAAGGCTTTCAAACCGCCTGCTTGTGATCGGCGGCCTTGTCTGGTCGTCTAGAACCTGTACAGCCTCCCGCCCACTAGGCGATGGTTTGTCGCACCGGTCATGGAACTCCGCGGCAACTCGAGCACTGTCGGCTCATTCAGTCACTTGGCGTCGGCGGTGACAAACGACGCGATGTTGGCCAACAGCCATGCAGACGCGGCGCACAGTTGCAGCCAGTCTCCGCCGGATTCGAGACCGTATGTCAGCATGCTCCCGATCCAGAACATGCTGGCAGCGGTTTGTCCGAGCCAGGGGAGACTCCGCATCTTCGCGAGTCGACCGCGCGTCGGACCAGGGGCGAGCGCCCACTTCTGTTTGCCCATCAACATGCGCACTCCTGGCCGCAGCAGGAGAGGTCGTCGAGGTACATGCCCCACTTGCGATACTCTTCG
>JAPPBK010000207.1 GCA_026705105.1 Chloroflexota bacterium
GGTTTGACGGTGATTACCAGGGCCGGGCTTCAGACCTACTCACCGAAGCGGTGCGAGCTTCGCCAACCGAGGCGATCCAATCGAATGTGCTCGTCTGGTTGCTGCTCGACTGGGTTGACCGCGAATACAACCTTGCCGAGCCCGACCCCGCCGATCCCCTTGCTTCCCTCCAGCAAGACGCCGCGCGGGCGAGGATCGGCTACATCATCCGACACATCCTTGACGCGGTGGTCGCGCTGGGCAGACGCGACCCGTCGGCGTCAATAGCTGAGTGCTCCGAGCTGTACTCGGGGACAGAAGCCGCCCCATCCGTTCGATCCGAAGTAGTCCGAATAGCGGGCCGCGTCGCGGCCGCGTCTGGCGCCATCAACGACGCGCTCCCGTTGATCTACACCGCGATGCTCGGCGACAACCAGAGCGTCCGCGCCGCAGGCATGGAGGCAGCCGAAGCCGTCATGGGGGCAATCCCGTACGAGAGCATCCCACCTCTGCTAGCTGAGGCCGTTGTCGCCGGCCTAACGGACGATTACGTCATCGTCGCCAGCGCAGCGATCAAGGCGCTCCGCGAAGTACCCGCCGACCTGATCACATATCAGGTTGTCGCGGTGATGCTCCTTACTGCTGCCGGCTCCTACGCGGGCGACCGGCACAGCCGTGAGATCGTGCAGGATGCTCTTTCTGCCGCCTATTGCCTAGTCGTCGACGACGAGCAAATGCTCGAAATCACACGCGCAGCAGCCCTACAGATCGTCAAGCGCATGCCCGCGCACAGCGCTCGCAAGGCCCTGTGGCGACATCCATGGCTGGAGCCGCACCACAACTGGGCCGACGCGGCGATCCACGCGGTTGGGCTGGATGACGATCTCCGATACGAGCAGGCAGAGGACAGGGACAAGGAGTTGCTGCTTGAGAAGCTCGGCCGCTGCCGCCTGTCGACAGCTCAGATCGAGGCCCTCGCTGCCGGGGAGCTTGAAGCGAGCAGACACGATCGGCGGCGTGCATTCCTCGCCGCTGACCTGTTCGGTGAGCTTGGACGCCCCGATCTAAGCGCCCGAGTGATCGCCGAGCACCTGGAGTCGGTGCCCGACACCATCGAGAAGCGATCGTTGCGCCAGTTCATCGAACTGCCTCAGCTCGTCTACCGCTTCGAGGAAGCGATCGCGTCGCGGGACCCCGACACGCGATACGAGATCCTCGAACGAGTCCGGGACCTATGCGCAGATCAGTGAGCGGTGTCGCGCTACCCGACCCTGTGGAGGTCATCAACGCACGAAACGCGCTCATCGAATCATTCGACGCCATAGCTGACGGCAGTCGGGACGCTGGACCGATCGAAGCGGCTGTCGCGGCGTACCGCACGGCAGCCGGCGAGCTTCCGGAGGGTGACGTCGCGTGGGCCTTCGCCGAACTCGTTGAAGCGCTCACCCACGCCGTCAGATGGATTGACGCTGCGTGGAGTGCTCAAGAGGACGCAAACCGCCACGCCACCGCGGCCCACCTCCGCGCGGATCGGGTATTGGCGGCCATTGACGATCAGTGGCCGAGCGCCCTTCGTGACACGGCACAACAGCTGGCCACCCTTGAGGATCACGGCGCTCCGGCCCAAGTGGCTGACCGTCTGCGCGCAGTACCCGTGCCCCCACGGCTAACCGAGTTGTATCGGCCCTCCGACCCGTCACGCTTCGTCGGGTCTGAGCCCGCCGAGGTCAGCACTCCTGGCGCCGCGATCCTCATTCGCCAACACGGCGAACCGGTCATGAGGCCAACCGTCGTACAACCGCACGCGCTCCACCAGTTCGAGGTCGAAGCCCGCGTCACCGAATGGCCCGCGGAAGCCGACAGCCTCGACATCACGTTCCTGAGAGTCCATCCACACAACTACCTCCACGCATCCGACGTGCGGTTCACAAGAGGTGCGCTGACACAGCCGTTGGAGATCCGTGTCGCGGGCGACAGGCCACCAGATGACCCTCCACTCAAGCTAACCGCTAAGGCCAGCTTCTTGGCGAACGGCGAACCCCAACCCGTCCGCCTCGTGGGCAACACCACACTTGAGATCGTCACGTTCGACCCCGACACCGCGCTACCGGCAGATATGCCCACCGCTGCGCTGCGGCTTCAGCAGATGATGAACGAAATGACCAACGCGCTTCCCACGCTCGCCTCAGACGTCCGTCGGGATGCACGCCTTCTGCTCGAAGCCGTCGTGAGGTTCGCGCATACTGTTTTGGACGACCGTCTCGGACAGGGCGACGACATCGACGAGGCCTGGTTCCAGCGACAGCTTCAACGGTTCCTGCAGGCCGACCATCGGATCGGGGCACGGCTCCGCTTGCACGAAGGACGCGCAGGCGGTGTGACCGACCTAGCGCTGGGTGCCGTCGTCCTCGAGCTGAAGGTCGAGAAGAAGACGGCCATCTCCCTCGACGCGGCGAGCCTGCGATACGCCAGCCAGACCACCCAGTACGCATCCGCCGGCGACTGCCCCGTGTCAATACTCGCCGTGCTCGATGTCTCCCCAAAGCGAGCACCAGCAGGCGTCATGGGCAACGAAATGGGATGGTCCTCTCCCGAGACGACGAGCGGGCAGGATCCTCCCTTCCCGTCGCTTGTCGGCGTGGTCGTCGTTCGTGCAGGTTTCCCGAGGCCGAGCGACTTCAGCCGCTAAAGGGCCGACGGTCGGTCTGCTTCGGCCTCGTCGTCCGAGCCTTGCGCGCATCGGCCCATCCGACGCCCTCTCCGATGGAGCCTCACCCGACACTTTGGGGGCGTCCCGTGAACACCGCGGCTACCGATCCGAGGTGTCGCGAGACGCCGCGCAGTCCTTCTGGCTCGCTGTGCTTCTGGTGGCGTCCGTCGTCCTGTGGGCGACCGGATGGGGCACAAGCGTGATCGCCTGGGCAGGCGACCTCATGCTCGACCAGATCAACCAGATCGGCAACACGCAGCCCGAGTGGACATCAGCCGGACACTCGTAGCAGCCGCCAGAAGGCACCGTCGTGGGCATCGGTAGCCTGCAACGTTGTCCGACAGACACGGGGAGCGTGCAGTTGTCCAGTCAAGAACTCACATGGGGAACGCCAGGGCGCTGCCCACTGTGCGGGGTTGTGACCGATCACCACTGGTTCTACGAGGTGAAGTCCGTCGAGTACGACGAATCGAGAGAGTGGGTCGTGGACGAGATGGTCGGCAGCCAGGGTGAGGTGCTGGTTTCTCGCTGCATGTCTAGAGCCTGCGATGCGCTCGCGCTGTGGCTGAAGTCCGTGGACGAGGAGTCGGGGATCGAGAACGTGCGGCTTGTCTACCCGCAGACTGGCGTCCGTATCCCACCGACAGAGGGGTTGGTTGGCAAGGAGATCAGACTCTACGAAGAGGCGGCTGCGGTCGAGAAGATGTCGCCAAGGGCTGCTCGCGCTCTGCTGCGTGCCCTGTTGGAGGCGTTCTTGAAGCGTTACCTTGCTGACGCGGGCCACTCGGCCAAGCGCAAGAAGCTGGTGGAGGTCATCGACCTAGCGGTCGAGCGCCTCGATCTGTCTCCGACGTTGAAGATGGGTTTGAGCGCCATCCGTGAGCAGGGGAACACAGCTCTGCATGACCCCTACAGCCTCATCGAAGACGCCAACCCCGAAGACCTGCTGTGGCTGTTCCAAGCTGTGGACGAACTAGTCGAGGAACTGCACGTAAGACCGCAGAAATGGGCTGATCTGGCAGGGACCAAAGACGACGACGAACCCCTCTGAAGGTGCGGACATGGGACTCTGGACCCGGCTCCGATTGACCCGTCATCCCGATGGCACCTCCCCTTCGTGGGGGATCGCCATACTTGTGGCAGGCATTGTGCTCGTGCTGTTCGGCTGGCTCTGGGAGGGCACCTGGGAAGATGTCTTCATCGAGGTCGGAGCCGCATCCGGGGTCGGAGGTATCGTCCTGCTATTCAAGCCGCGCCTCATGCGACAGGTGGACGAACGGACCACTGACGTAGCGACCAAGACGGCGACCACGACTGCTGAGGAGATCGCGTCCACGAGGACCGAAGAAATCGAGAAGCGGTTGATCAGGTTGGAGAGGGTCAGTGACATCCAAGCTAGAGAGCGAGACCGTCTGCACGAGGAGGCCGAGAGGATCATCGCGGCTGTAGAAGGTGATACCTCCTTCTCTAGCCTTAACGAACTATTGGACCACGCGTCAGAACAAGGTTTGTTTGCAGAGTCCATGTTCATCAAGACGAGTGATGACTTGGGACAACCGCTGCTTCAAGTCTCCCAGGACATCTACAACACCAATCCATTCACTCGTATGATGTCGTTTGAGATTCTTGTGCTGACTGAGGTGGACTTCATATGGCTCATATACTCCAAGATTGAAGATGGTGCGGTGCAGTGGGTTGAGGGGGATAGTTTCGACGAGTTTGTCAGAGAGTTGTATGCCGTCTTTGCGAGGGCGAACCTCCCTCATGATAAGCTTTCTCTACAGAAATCTCTAACGGACTTGCAAGAAAGCCATCGTCTCATGGTTGAAGCCCGTCAAGCAGCCGAGGGCAGCAGCAATAGGCTGCATGGCAGGCTAAGGCTCCTCATCAATGATGAATGGGTGTTGACGGATGCAGGACTGGAAGGAACCAAGTCGGACCTCATTTTCCCCTGGCGTTCAATTGGTCAGTACGGCGAGCATCTGGAAAGGACCGGTGATTTTGGGTGTCCGCCCAATTGTCAGGAACATCTCTGGGATGAGGCCAAGACCTACGCAGGGCGGCTTGCGATCTAATCTTAATCGCTCTGTAGCTGCATGTACTCAGTCCGGCTGGGAAGCCGGTGCGTAGCTATTTCCCTTACGGCCTGACGGAACTCTGGCCAACTATGGAGCACACCAAAGGCGACTTGGGGAACGGCGGGCGTCGTGCTGGGGAACAGTGCAAGCGATCCGCCAGTCTCGTCGTCGTGGGGAGGGTTGACGGTTGCTACCAGTGCCACATTCGAGTAGCGGAGAACGGCAACCTCACCGGTCTTGCCCTCCGCAATCTCTATTTCCGCGAACCACTTGCGACATTCTTCCTTTTCGAGCACGAATTCTTGGGGCAGGCGTCCCATGGGCAGGCTGATTGCGAGGGTCGGAGCGACCCTCCCAGACGGTCGGCCCACCACTTCGACCCTTGCGTACTGGTTTCCTTCGGTTGCAACAAGGGCTTCGGCGTGTAGGTAGGGGCGAGAGAGCCAAGATGCAAGTGTGTCTCGTTCCACTTCCACCGTTCGACGTTCGTCCTCAGCTCTTCGGCGTTCGTCCTCCGCTCTTCGGCGTGCCTCCTCCGCGTCGTCTAAGCGGCTCAGGAGTCCACTCACTCCTTCAGGCACACGGCGAGCGAACCAAGCCAGAACGACAGTAGCGATAGAAGCGATCAAGGCTGCGGCGACGGCGAGCCATCCTCTCAGCGCCCCGGATGTGCCCACACTGCTCGACGGACTTGGGGTGGCCTCCCACGCGGTGGCCAGCAACACAAGACCAGCCACACCAACGAGTGCTGCGGCTGCGATCACCGCACCGGCCTTGGTGCTGATCTGCTTGGGCCTTACTGGATTCGTCTCGTTGCCGGACACGGCTACCTCCTCCACATCTCGTAGCCGCTCGCCTCCTGCATCGGGTAGACGTTCGCCGGTGCAGGTGTCGGGCTTGCGTGCTTCTCCACGAACCGGCGCGCCCGATCCACCTGGTCAGGCGGAAGCACCACACGAAACTGTGCCCTTCGGCACTGCTCGATGTTGAACTGCCTCACGACTTGGGACGCCAGTGGACGCAGGCCAGCGCAACTGGGCACACGAGGCCCTGCCACTGCCAGCACCCGAGGTGTCAACGGCATCCAACAGCACCACGCGTCACCATTGTCGGCGGCCATGAGATCCTGCCCAGTGGCGGCCATGTAGCTGCCCGGGGCCTGTCAGGAATTTTGTGTATCGGGCGTGATCTGAGGGTCCGCGGCTGGGTG
>JAPPBK010000249.1 GCA_026705105.1 Chloroflexota bacterium
CGGCTGGACCGAAGCGGCCGCACCGGTTGACTCGCTGTTCTCTTCGGTGCCTCAGATTCAGGGCGTCTGGGCGTGGGATGCGGACCGGCAACGATTCCAGTTTGCGGCGCCGGCTGTGCCTGCTCGCCTGTGGACGCTGCGAGATGTTGAGCCGGGCATGAGTTTGGTGCTCAGAATCGGCGGCGAACGGCCTGTTGACTGGGAGCGGATGCGGCGGCCGGCCCAGGGAACGATCGAGCTCCAGAGCGGTTGGAACCTGGTCACCTGGCTGGGTCGCGACGAGGCGCCTCTCGACTGGATCGTGCGCGGTATCGGAGGATCACTCGAGCGTGTCGGACTCTGGTCAGAGGAGGTGCAAGGCTTCGACCTTCACGAGCCTCCGATGATCGGCACTTCCGACGCGACACCGCAACTGGCCTTTGGCGAAGCGCTCTGGATCAAGGTGAGCCGCCCGGTGACCTGGCTCCAACCGACCGGAATTCTCCCCGCGATCCAGTTCTTCGGCGAAGGCTCCCCTCGGGTACAGGAGAACTTCCGATCGGCCTTGGAAACGACACTGTCCTACTTCGCCGACACGTTCGCCGTGCAGGCCGACCCGGCAACACTGAGGGTGACTGCATATGGGACCTATCAGCAGTATCTCGACAAGATCGGCACAGCCACCCCTGACTACTTCGAACCGAGCTTTTGGACCCGCGGCGGCTGGGGCACGCTACCGACCTCTTCGCGCACGAATCACGCTTCGCCGTCTCTGCCGAGCAGGGAGCCCCGCTCCTGGTTCACGAGTACATGCATGTCCTGCAGCGGCAGCTAGCGCCCTCCGACAGTTGGTTCGATTGGCATGACACTCCGCATTGGATCATCGAGGGGCCGGCTGACTGGGTGACGCACCATAGGCGACTCGTCGATGACGCAGACGCATGGAACGCGCTCCTCAAGACCCTTGCCGGCCGTGGACCAACGCTTGCCGACGCGCCGTACACCGTCGGCGCCGTGGCGTCCGAGCTACTCAGCCGTGAACACTGGCCGGGGACGATGCTGGAATGCTGGCGTTTGGTCACAGCTCCCGATGCCAACACCGGCCGGACGAATGACTGGCGGCAGTCGATCCATCAGGCGTTCGGAGAGGAGTATGCCAGTTTCCCGGCGCGCCTCCATCGCCTCACTCGTCGTTTCCAGCTCTGCTGGGATTCTCGCCTGACCAGAAGTCGCCAGACGCCGAGCCCTATTCCCGCCGCACGCGGGTTTGACCGGATCGAGCGGGTGCGCACTCAGGCGAGAGGCATAGAATGCGGCCACCACCGCTACTCTTCACTCATACAGAAGCGGTTTGGAACGACTATCGTCAGCTCAGGCAATGATCCAAGCAGTAACTCCAGTACCTCGGCCTTCATCACATCCGTAGTCCAACGATAGCTGGTGATGCTCCCCTCTGTGCAAATGCTGGAACAGGATCTGTTGGGTACGTCTGACGGCACTGAAACGACGGCAATCCCCCGTTCCACGCTTCGAGGAAGATGAAGGGCAAAGCGTCCAGTCGAGTCTGTTCAGCTGTGCGCCACTCGCTCCCCACGCTCTCGCCCGCTCATCAGGTGAATGTGCAACGTCGCACCAACCACCGGCTCTCCGTCACCCCGGCGCACGGTTCCAACAAGTGTGTGCCTGTCTACTGGGCCGTCATCTCGCTACCGAATCGTCGATAGAACTCATCCACAGAGAGACCGAACGCTCTGGCAAACGCCTCTTGCCAGGACTCCGCTGAAGCCAACAGACGGAAATAGTCGATGATGGCCGCATCGCCGTCAGAGTTGTTTGCCAACCATTCGACGGCCATCTCGCCCGCCACGTATGGGTTGTCGTCAAGCGCTTGGTCGATGGCTCCCTTGAGAAACGGTGTCAACCACACAGTCGATTGTCGGTGTCGCTTGGTTTCTCCTGCCCCAAGCATGCCGTTCGCTCGACCGTAGCCAGATGCCAGGTACTCCGCGCTACCTTCCGTCAACCACAGCGGCCCGAACTTGCAGCAGCCCTGTAGCAGCGATTGCAATGCGTGGACATATTCATGGACAAGGGTCAGTTCCGACCATACGCCCATGTAGATGGCGAAGTGGCCGTGTGCGAACGCGACGGGTTCCCCGAGCGGCCAGCCGGTATCAGCCTCCCAGTCTTCCGAGTAGATGACATCGGTATCCGCCGCCACTACACCGAACTCGTTCCAGAAGTACGCCCGGGCGCGCTGAAGCCACTCTCTGAATTGCTCCCGTTGTGGCTCAGACGTAGCGCCAGCAAAGATCACATCCGATTCGAGATCCGGGTTCGGTAGCCAGCGAACCCTCGCATCCAGCTCGATGCGCAAGAGTTGGCCTCGATCTACCAACACTTCTCCTGCTGATGTGTACGGAAGTCCATCTGCATCGAACGCGGCTAATGCGACGAGCGGGGAGCCGAGCCCACGTCGGATGACATCAAGGTCCGTGCGGTCAGGGCCCGGCCACGCGACGAAGTTTACGCCCGGATTCAGGCTGAGATACGGGGGAGGATCATCAGAACCGATGGTGACCGATAAGGGTACAGAGCCAGCAGTGTACACGAACATCAGATCACCATACGCCAGCCAGCCTTCGGGAAGTGCAGACCCGCTCTCCGTCCAAAGACCGGTCCACAGAGGCGTTCCGTCAGGGCGCAGCTTGATCACCCCGACTGGAACAGGCAACTGTGCAAAGAGCTCCTCGAACGACACCACACCGCCGTGCCATCCAACGAGATTGCCGCCGGGCTGAAGCTTCATATCGACCTCGTAGTCTCGCGGGGTCGGAATCGTGAATCTGAAGTCGTCGAGTTCAGCGGCCTGCATGGCCGTTATCGCAGTCCGAACGCCTGGATTCATCGTCCACCCTGCTGCGAGTTCGTCCGTGTAGTAGTAGGTAGTTCCTTCGTATCTGATGGACAGATAGGCCGGTTCCGTAGGGAGGCCGACGATAAACTGGGAGTCGCTCAGCGTTCGATATTGGGCCGAGACAAAGCAGGGATTCTGCGAGATGCCGCAGAAACGAAGCCATGCCTCGTCCTCGGCCAGGCAGGCGGCAAAGCGAAGTTCTTTCTTCCTCTCGGCAATCTCTCGCTGCTCAGGTGGATCATGGCTCGCGAAGGTGGCGCCATCCTCTCTGGAGAAGGGAATGTAGGTGATCTGGTCTAGGGCGAGTTTCAGCTCGACATGGTGTACGAGGCCTGCAGAGAAGCGGACTCGGGTTGGCGCCTCGGCTCCGACCCTCAGGTTGCCGGGGGCGCCAGCCGTGTAAGCAAACTGCTGAAAGCCCCTTGTCGGGTGACTCATCGACCCGGCTAGCGTCCATTCACCCTCGGGCGCCCCAAGGATGAAGTTCCCTTCGGCATCTGGTTGAATGCCGAAGTTGATCTGCCTTCTTGATCCACCGGCTTCGCTGAGCCATAGCCAGGTAGGAGCATCGATCGGCAGTCCCTCTGCGCTTAGGAGGCTGCCAGACAGTATGCCAGTCGGAGGCAGCTGAATGGTGATCTCGGATGTTTCAACGGTTGACAACTCGGTGGCTTCACTTCTGAAGAAGCTGAAGCCTCCCTGTGAGGTCGCAGCGTAGTAGCCGACGATGCCAGATGGAGGCAAGAACACCTGCAAGTGGTAACCGCTTCTGCGAGAGATGCGAAAGTGACCTTGCTCGTCAACCGCCGCGTCATCACCGACGATCCGGCCTCCACCCTGGAACGTGTACCTGAGTTCGGCATGTATCAATGGGGCGCCATTGGAATCTAGAATCCGGCCTGCGATGCTGTCCGACGAAGCCGTCGTTGGTCGTTGCACAGCAGTGACCGCCACCATCACTGCCATTAGGCAGATCGCGACGACCACGAGCTTCCCACTCCGCACTCGTCGCGTGTTGGTCACCGGTAAAGTCCTTGGTTCCAGTTTCATTTGTGGTGCAGAATGTGAGGCAGGGTAGAGTATTCGTCTACCTTGAACTAGTGAACGTCCGATGAGTGCCGGCTCGCGTTGACTCGCGGACCGGCGCTGCGGGTGAAATGTCCAGTAGCTACCGTCGTGCCGGTAGGCGCGCCCTGAACAGGGCTTTGGTAGACCCTGTTGTCCGGGGTGGTGAGTAGTTCGCGATGGGATCCCACCACTGGTCAGCGCGGACGGGATGTGGCAGCTGGATGACTCGGTTAGAGTTTTGCGGAAGGGTCCATAGGACCGGCATACGAGCCCGCTTAGGCGAATTGCGGTTCGGCGATCAGCGGGTTAGCGAGGCCTAGCAGGCTGTTGAGCTACGGATAGCGAGAGCGGGATCTGGCGGCGGGCGCCGGCCGAAGTTGTCCCCGCGGAGTCCGAAGAAGAAGCTCGCTGGATCGACGAATGCCGCAAGGCCGATACGCGCCGGTTGGACGGTTCGGATCTGGGTCGGCGGCAGCGAGGACAGGCCTTAGATTACGGATGAACACGGCCTGGTCGACACGGCGCTCTTCCCGCCCAAGTCGTACCAGATCGCACACGGCCCGCAGAATCCCGTCCTGAGAGTCTTCCGATTTGCTTTCGCCGAAACATCTCCAGAGGTTGGATCCGAGCCTGTCCAGCTTGGTCGCAGCGACCGCCTCGATATCTTTGGGGTCTTGGACATCGAGTCGCTGGCCAATCGAGCCGCCTGCGAATAGGGCGGTACCGGATACCTCGCCAACGACCAGACATCCGAGCGACCACTACTCAGGGATTCTCAGACCCCTGCCGTTCCCAGTTCGCGACCGGTCCGGGGATGACTCGGAAGCAGGGATGCGGCTGCAGCAGTGCGGACTGTTCCAGCTGTTCGTGCGCGGCAGGCGCGCGACGTGCCAGCTTCGTGGCGAGATGAGCCCGCTCGAACAGCATCTGGCCATCGGTAACCTCAATAGCCGGAATGTTCGTCGCCTCAACCTCGATCTTGGCCCGGTTGAACCGATAGTTGCGCTGTAGCGCCTCGTCGGCGACCGCTTCCAGGTAGGCGCCGATGGCGGCGTCGGGATGGGGATGCGAGCGGAACCGCGCCAGCTGGGGATGGTTGCGATATCCCCGAGTGCGGCCCGCGAGCACCTGCTGGGCCAGGAGCGCCTCACGCCAGACAGCGACGAGTCCGGCGCGATCGAGGTAGCGGGGATGCAGCGACCAGAGCCTCATGCGGCTCTCCCGGCTTCAACCGCCGTTCGGAACCGGCGCGCGGCACACGGCGCCGGCTCCGAACGTTCGCCTCGCTACTCCGTCGGCGGCAGCAGGACGGCGTCGATCACGTGGATAACGCCGTTCGACGCTTCGATGTCGGCGATCACGACCAGCGCGTCGTTGATCCGCACGCTGTCGCCTTCAACGGTGATCGAGACCGACTCGCCCTGGACAGTGACGGCGGACTCGATCGTGACCACATCGGCAGCTCTGATGGCGCCAGAGACGACGTGATCGGAGAGGATGTCGGTCAGCGCCGGGATGTCCTCTAGCAGGACTTCAACAGTGTCCTCGGGCAGCGCGACGAAGGCGTCGTCGTTGAGTCTGACGGACCCGCGAGCCCGGATGACCCGTCGAGGAATTCCGCCAAGAACACAACTTGAACGCGACGCTCGCGCGCCGTGCCTCAACACTGGCTGTACAGGCCGATCCATCTTCATTTGTTGTCGTGGTGGCCAATAGCGCGAGAGCCGGGTTCGACAAGGCCGCGGAACTCGGGCGCGAACAGGATTGGCATGCGTTTCCCAGTTGCTGGCCGTGTGTCGGCAGCTGGTACCGCCCTAGACAGAACGCCTTTTGGTTGAAAGGCAGTTCGTGGGAAGGCTGGGGCAGTGGACGGTTTCACTAGAGTCGCTACACGTTGCTGCACGACTACACCCATGCGCTCCGATATCAGCTCGCCGGCGACGCCCCCGCCCGCAACGCGCAATGGTTGCTGGAGGGAATAGCTGAACGGTTCACG
>JAPPBK010000210.1 GCA_026705105.1 Chloroflexota bacterium
CGCTTCTTCAGCTCGCCTTGCAGTGCCCGGGCGGAGCGAACCAGCCTCTCGAGCTCTTCGCCGCGGCCACTTTTGAGCATGTCGTTCCGCATGGCAGTCGCGATGATGTGCACGTAGCGGAAGATTTGCTCGATCTGCGCGGTCAGCTCGTTCTGGGAGCCGCCCAACGCGGGCCGGTCACCGACCGCGGCGATGGCAGCACTTCGCACGAGTTCGGCCGCCGTCATGCCCCGCATGACCGCAATGGTCTCGATCCGGGCCCAGTCGCGATCGTAGAACCGGATCGTTCGCGGCGTCTGTTTCTCCATATTGCCGTCATCGTCGACCGGGCGCACCACCGGATTCTTGCTCATCGCTTGCCTCTCAGGCTTGCCGCTGCACCTGCGCAACCGCTTCCTGTCCACAGATGTTCAGCTATCCCGTACCCGGTTTCCCGACCGCTACAGGTCCAACCCGGCGTCCCGGCTGCGCTCCCGGGTCCCCTGTTCCTGCTCCGGTGTTGGCGCCACCGGGCTCGCGCGATCCCCGACAGCACCCCTTTCGCTGTCCTTTTCCAACGCCTTTCCGTGCGTACGACCAGCTGCCACGGGCTGTCCGGCCGCTTCCCGCGGCATCTCCCCGATGCCTTCGAGCGCCGCGATGCGCTCGCCGGTGATCGCCTGGAGCTGTGCGCGGAGCTCGGCAGCATCGTCGGTGACCAACTCCGCGCGGTCCCGGGCGCGACTGATCTCCACGTAGAAGCTCTTCTGTGTTGTCAGATGGGGGTGCCGGGCCTCGATCGCCGCGATCACGTTGTCAACCGTGCGCCCCTGGAATGCGTGCACGGTGGACGCCCAAGCATGGTCGAGATGCCGCAATTGCGGGTCGCCCGGGCGCAGGTCGAGCCGGCGCCCGTCCTCCAGGCGGAATGCGACACGCCCGTTCGTGACACCCAGCACTTCTGCGGTGCGGCTGTTGACCACCCCGAGGCCGGCGTCATTGCGTGTCCAACGGACGCGATCACCGGCACGGAGCTCGATCCCCTCCGAGCGGTACACCTCGGTGCCGCCGCTCCGGCCGCCGACCTGGGCGGGTCTCCAGGCGACGCTCCCGCCCTTGCCGTCATCGAGCAGGACGGCCCCGCGCTTGCCATCGACGCAGACCACGCGGCGCTCATCACCCTTCCCGACGCCGATCCGCTTGTAGGACCGGTAGAAGGCGACCACGTCACCCTTCGCGTAGTTATCCGCGAGTGCCTGCTCGGCCTGCGTGTACCCCTTCGAGACCAGCCGCTCGACCTCCGCGGCCGGTCCCTGCAGGCGGCCCTCGCGCGCGAGTTCCTCGCGGATGTGGCCATTGATGCGGAGGCGGAGTTCGTGACTCGGCGCCATGACCCCGGTCCGATCCCGCTGCTCGGGCGACAGCGCCAGCCAGCGGGCGGCGACGGCGCTCCCGATGTCGCGCGCACGGGCCTCTGCGACGTTGGCGCCGAGCTTGTCGAAGGCGCGGCGGATGTCGGCCTGGAGGCTCGCCTCCGGCGCGCCCCTCCTTCAGCCGCTGCGACGAGGTCACCGAGTACCGCCGCGCCCTCGCCGGGCACCGCGAGGTCGAGGAGGTCCGGAGTTTGTACCTGAACCGGGAAACGCCGAACCGATAGAGCCACCGGTTCCGGAACGAAACCGGGCCGAACGGGACGCCATCCGCGCCCCAACCGCCTGAGCGGCGGCGTCCCGGCCTCCCGGAAAGCGCGCGGCAAGGAGGCACTCCCGTCGGCTCGACGAGCACAACCCGCCCCTGCGCTCCCGTCGTCCCATTGGCGTTTCTTATCGGGATCCGAGCAAAACGGTATTGGCAGCGGTCCGGCATCGCACCCAGATACAACGATGTCACCACCCTGTCGTTCGCTGGAAACGGGATGACTGCACCACACCGGAACCTCAAGCCACGAGGAGCGAGGCCATGAACCACCGCTGCATTCGCACCGTCTTCACTGCACCGGTCCGCCCCCGGATCCCCCGAAACGAAGGAGCAACCGACATGAGAATCCTTTCTGCCTGCGGCCTGGCGGTGGCCGCGATCCTCTCCCTCGCGGCCTGCGGCGGGAGCGGCGACATGAATTCCAGGCCGGCCCTCGCCTCCGGCGACATCAGGGAGCTCGCCGGCCTCTCGGCGCCGGTCGAGACCGGGCCGGAACAGCAGGCGCGTCAGCAGGACATCTTTTCGCGCGCGGATTCCCTGATTCAGTCCACGGTACACCTGGAGGGGACGGTCGACGGCGAGACCCACAGCTTCCGGATGATGTCGGAGTGCTCCGGGGCCACGTGCACGCTGGTCGAGCCCATGACCGGTGTCACCGACACCACCAGCCTCGGCATGGTCGAGGTCGTGTTGGGCGAAGCCGAAGCGTTCGGCTCGGCGCACGGCATCACCCTGATGTCGGAGACCCTGAACGGCACGGACAAGGACCTCACCGACTTCGGCGCCTGGATGCAGCACAGCGCGTTCGCGCTCGAGACCGAGCGCGCGCTCCTCGAGGAGATCGACTCCACTGCCGTCTACGCGGCGGCCCTGGGAGAGCTCACCGGTCGCCCGCCGGCCGGATCCGCCACGTGGCTCGGCATCATGGTGGGAACCCCTGTCGCCGGGGACCATGAGGGCGACCGGCTGGTGGGCACGGCGGCGCTCAACTACGACCTGGACGCCGGCGGGCTCGATGCGGCGTTCAGCGGGATCACGAACGTCGACCGCGGCATGGCGCACGACGTCGAGACGGTGTTCTTCGTCGACCTCGCGGTCGCGCCGGACGGGACCTTTGCAAGAGGCCAGTCGGGCACGCGCATCCAGGGCGGCTTCTACGGTCCCGATCACGCCGAGGCGGCGGGCGTCTTCGAGCAGTCCGGCATCGTCGGCGCCTTCGGCGCGAAGAAGCAGTAGGGGCCCGGTCGAAGGCCCCGCTCGGCCAGCCCGCCGTCGCGCCGCGCCCGTACGGCGGCGCATCCTCTTCCCTCTCGCCGCAACCGCGCGTGAGCGAGTGCCGAGAACCTTCAGTCCGCGAAGATGTCGGCGGCGATGCTGTCCGCCACCGGGGTCGCCGAGTCGTGCACCGAGTCCTTCGCGAGGTGCGCGTACCGCGCGGGCGTCTCCACCTGCGTATGACCGACCAGGCGCCCGATCATCGGCAGGCTCTCGCCGAGCGCCAGGGCCCTGGACGCATGGCTGTGTCGGCAATCGTGAAGCCGCATGTCCTCCGGCCCGGCGCGCGCAGACGATCTCCCAGGGGTCGTTCAGGTTGCGCATCGCCTTGCTCCTGAGCTTCCCCGGGATCACGAAGGGGTTGTCCGGCAGCCGGGGAATCCGCGCCAGCATCGACGCCGCCTCCGGTGACAGCACGATCGTGCGGGGGCCCGTCTTCGTGTCGGGCAGGTTCAACTCCCCGGCCTCCAGGTCGACCTGGTCCCAACGGACGTTCAGGATCTCGCCCTTGCGGCAGCCCGTCGGCAGCAGCAGGCGGATCGCCGCCACCGCATGCACAGAGTCCCCCTTGCAGGTCTGCGCCTCGTCCAGCACCCGCCCGAGCCGCCGGAACTCCTCTTCCGTGAGGAACCGCTCGCGCTTGCGTTCGCGTTCTTCGCAACCGCGCGGCAGGGGTTGTTCATCTAGGGGATCTGCCCCCGGTCTTCCGCGAGGTTGTAGATGCGCGACAAGAGGTCGACGACCTGGTTCGCCATCACCGGCGTCGCCGAGAGCGCGTGGTGCAGCTCCGTCACCTCCCCGTGCCCGACCGCGAGCGCCGGGCGCTTGCCAAGTCGGGGCAGGATGCGCTTCCCGACGATCAGCCGGTACGTCGCCTCCGTCTTCGGCCTGTACCGCACCGCGACGTGCTCCTCCAGGCAGCGTTCCGCCAGCTGGCCCACGGTCGGGCCTTCGGCCAGCTTCACCGCCA
Organism: Chloroflexota bacterium; assembly: GCA_026705105.1. Lineage (GTDB taxonomy): Bacteria > Chloroflexota > Dehalococcoidia > Bin125 > Bin125 > Bin125. The sequence continues at coordinate 3,923 of JAPPBK010000210.1, forward strand.
GCGGCTCCGCCACCGGGTCCTCGCCCGCCTTGATCCGCGAAATGACCAGCGCCGCGCGCCGCCGGGCCTCCTCCGCCGTCCCTCCGATTGCCGGCCTGTCGATTTCATTCTCCGGCGCTTACGTCGCCTTCTTCCCCCGCCTGCCTCTTCGACGCGAAGGCAGCGATTCGGTTTCGCCTATCAACACGTTCTGGCCGGCGACGTCCGTAACGCGGCCGCGCCAATGGTGAGGGGACCCCGGCTTCTCCCTGATCTCGATCTGGTCGCCCACCCGAAGGTCGTGCCGCGACTCCCATAGCTTCAGCCGAATCCCGTCCGTGGCGGACCCCGCAAAGTCGATCGAGGTCACCGACCAGCCGGCCCGTGCCTCCGGAGTCCCGAGCGCGCGCGGGCTTCGCACGCGATAGATCGAGCAACCGCGCGGGGTGACGATGGGGACCTCGATGAGAAACAGCTGGGCCAGGTACAGCCGGGCGTCCGACTCCGTGCGGCACCATGCCGGGTCGGTATCGTGCAGGTCATCCGTGGCGAGCCAGAACCCGGTAGGCAAGGGCCGGATGTAACCCAGGTCGTCCCCCGCCGGCGTGCTCACGACGTCGTTCATCGCCGCTTCCGGACGCCGCACGCAGGTTGCTATCTCGCCGCGTTTAGCAGGCCGGTCGACGATGCCGCACTGGATGAGCGCGAACGCGATGGTCCTCAGCGCAAGGTCGTCTGAACCCGTCAGCTTGTAGCACACACCAACCGCGGCGCTGTTCGCATGTTCGTCCTCGATCTCGTCGCGCGAGGCGGTCAGCCGCCTGATCGCATCCACGAAGCTGTCTTGCTCTTCCACCCATCGATCGTATGCCGCTTTGGAAGCCTCGCCCTGCGATGCCGACGTGTCGAACCGGCTCCCGTCGAGAAAGGCCAGGCGCGCAAGCTCCTCGACCCGGTCGGCTGTCGTCCCGTATCGAGGCTTTATCGCTTCGTCCAGCGCGCACAGAATTTCGTAGTGAAACTCGATGTGCACCATTGTGAGAGCCGGGTCGTCGATCCACGACTCCAGTTCGACATAGCGCATGAGTTCGAACAGTTCCCTGGTCGCACTCTTTTCGAGATAGTCCGAGAGCGACGCTAGGTGGCGATGGTCCGGGTGCCTCGTGTCCGTACCGTAGAACTCGGTGGCGGCGTTGAAAGCGTTGTCCAGCGATTCCGCCTCCCCGGAGTCGCTCGTCCTCAACTCGTCGAGAAGAGGGCCCAACTCGTGCGTCCGCGGATAGGATCCGCCGTTACTCTTGATGAGGTGCTTCAGACCGTCCTCGATGGCTGTGTGGGCAATTGACAGCCTGTTCATCCTTTGGGGAGTCATGGCTTCGCGCCAATGCCGGTGCCTCCCCTCCCGGTCGCGGGGAGCCGGCGCGCTTGTCACATTGGGGATGATGGAACCCAGATAGCGAGCGGCATCCCGCAAACGCCACACAATGGAATGTTCGGTCGCATCCAGCATGATCGGTGTCTATCCCAGCGTGATCTCGCAATCCCACCGACGGCTAAGCTAACGAAGACGCCGGCTCATGATGGCATCACCCGCTAACCAAACGAACACCACCTCCCGGCGACGACCCGGCCGACTCTCGCCGGTCGCCGACGACGACCGTCCGAAATTGAACTTCCGCTGCTTCCCATGAGATTCCCAATGCCAGAGAATGCCGTATTCCACCAATGAAAAGCTCTTGACAACATCAACGGTTTCAAGGGCTTCAGTTGTTGCGGGGGCAGGATTTGAACCTGAGACCTTCAGGTTATGAGCGCTGGAGCGTTAGCCCCGGCTCTGGTTTTCATGTAGCTCGGAGGTGGCAAGCGGTCGCCGCTTCATCCACTGCGGGAAGGCGTGCTCTTCGCCCGGCTGTACGCCCTAGCCTTGAGGGCGACCAGAAGCCGACTTCGCGTGCTGCCGAAGCACCCGATTAATTTCAGTCTGATACCCCCGCCCGCCTTGCACATTGGTCTTGAACCACGCCACCACGTCTGCATCCAG
>JAPPBK010000438.1 GCA_026705105.1 Chloroflexota bacterium
ACACTATCCCCGCCTCGTGAGGGGACGGATACTCTGGACGCATGACCAACCCAATCGATGAACTCCGCGTCTTTGCCGAGCAGAACTTCGGCCGTCATGTTGCCGCGAACAGCTATCCGGGGCGCGGGATTGTGGTGGGGCGGCTGGACACGTCCAACAACGCGGACATCTGGGTGCAGATCTACTGGATCATGGGGCGCAGCGAACATAGCCGGAATCGGCGTCTCGTTGTCGGCGGCGACAAGAACGTCGAACTGCGTACCGAGGCGCGAGACCCGTCGCTCGTCTCGGACCCGACCCACATCATCTACGACGCGATGCTCGAATCGCCCGACGTGTACTACGTCTCGAACGGCGACCACACGCACACAATCCGCGACGCCTTCGAACGCGGAGCGAGACTCGAGGATGCGCTGTCGGTGCGCGAACGTGAAGAGGATCCGCCCAACTTCACTCCTCGCATCGCCTCCGTGCTCGATCTGCGCGGTCAGGGCGAACTCGCCTTCGCCATGCTGCGCGCCAACGCTGCCGACACGCAGCTCACGGATCGCATCTACTGGCGTTTCCCGTTCCCCCCGCGCGGTCTCGGCTACGGCATCACGACCTATCGGCACGACGGCAACCCACTGCCGGCGTTCGCCGGCGATCCGCTCTGGCTGCCGCTCAGCGGGTCGATGCACGAGATCGCGGAGAGCTACTGGTCGGCTCTGGACAAGCAGAACCGCATCGCGCTCGCGGTCAAGGTGATCGACCGGGCCGGCTCGCGCATCATTCTGCGTCAACCTGATTGATCTCGACCAACAACCGCGCCCGGCGCTTGTACCATCTGCGTAACGGTGCGGGAAAGGTGCGGCGATGACGACCGGGATGGCAGCGGGAACCATCACCGTCACGATTGACGGGCAATCGGTAGAGACACACCCGGGGTCGTCGATCCTCGACGCAGTGCTGGCAGCCGGCGTCGACCTCCCCCATCTCTGCAAGGACCTCGACGGCCCCGCCCTGGGCGCGTGCCGCACCTGCCTGGTCGAGATCGACGGACAGCGCGGTCTGCCCGCCGCCTGCCATACGCCGGCCGCCGACGGTCAGGTCGTGCAGACCGGCTCCGACGCGGCGCGCGCCGCTCGTAAGGGCATCCTCGAGCTGACGCTGGCGATGACCGAACGCGCCGCGCACGCGAACGGCGCCGGCGACAACGAACTCCACCATCACGCGCGGACGCACGAGGCGCAGGCCGACCGCTGGAGCGGCCGCGTCAATCCACACGAAGACGAGTCGAATCACTTCTACAAGTTCGACGCGACCGACTGCATCCTCTGTGGACGCTGCGTCTCGGCCTGCTCCGACCGTCAGCACATCGGCGCGATCGGCATCGCCGGCGCGGGCAAGGCGGCGCGGATCGCGTCCTTCGGCGACGAGCCGCTGGGCGAATCGACCTGCACCTCCTGCGGCTCCTGCGTTGCCGCCTGCCCGACCGAGGCGCTGACGCCCAAGCGCGCCGCCTCGGGCGCGAAGACGGTCTCGACCGTTTGTCCCTACTGCGGCGTCGGCTGCGGCATCAGGATCACATCCGAGGATGGCGTCCTCACGCACGTGGATGACGACCCGCAGAACCGCTCGTCGAAGGGCCTGCTCTGCGTCAAGGGGCGCTTCGGCACGGCCTTCGTCAACCATTCCGACCGCCTGACCACGCCGCTGATTCGCCGCGCCGATGGGCTGCAGCCGGCGACCTGGGACGAGGCGCTCGATCTCGTGGCCGAGAAGTTCGCCGAGCATCGCGGCGCGTTCGGCGCGTTCTCCTCGGCCAAGGCGACCAACGAGGACAACTACGTCCTGCAGAAGTTCGTCCGCGCCGTGATGGGCACCAACAACATCGACCACTGCACGCGGCTCTGCCACTCGCCATCGGTCGAGGCGATGCTGGCTCAGCTCGGTTCGGGCGCGACTTCCAACAGCTACAGCGATTACGAGGCCTCCGACTGCCTGTTCGTGGTCGGCGCGGATCCGTCCTCCAACCATCCGGTGGCGGCGTCGCGGATGCGCACGGCGGTCGACCGCGGCGCGGCGCTGATCGTGCTCAATCCGAAGCGGATCGAACTCTGCGACCACACCGACCTCTGGCTGCGGCAGTATCCGGGCACCGACGTGGCGGTGCTCAATGGCATGGCCAAGGTGATTCTCGACGATGGTATGGCCGATCACGCGTTCATCGCCGAGCGCACCGAAGGCTTCGACGGCTGGCTGGCCGAACTCGACGAGTACACGCCCGAGACGGTCGAGCAGATGTCGGGCGTGCCCGCCGAGCTCCTGATCCGAGCCGCGCGCACCTATGCCCGTCCCAATCCCACCGACTCAGGACCCGGCGGCTCCTGCCTGATCTGGGGCATGGGCGTGACCCAGCACACGAACGGCACGGCCAACGCGACCGCGCTGCTCAACCTGGCCTTGCTGACCGGACAGGTCGGACGGGTCGGTAATGGCGTTTCGCCGCTGCGCGGACAGAACAATGTCCAGGGCGCGGGCGACGCAGGTTGCATCCCCGACGCGCTGCCCGGCTACCAGCGCTACACGCCCGAGGTGCTGGACCGGTTCAACAGCGTGTGGCAGTCGGAGTTGCCCTCGGATGAGGGCCTGCGCGCCACCGACATGGTCGAGAGCATCCTCGCCGATAGCGGCGTCAGGTGCATGTACGTGGTCGGCGAGAATCCGCTGCTGACCGAGCCGAACCTTGCCCACGCGCACGAGGCGTTCGCCAAGCTCGACTTCCTCGTCGTGCAGGACATCTTCATGCACGAGACCGCGGAACTGGCCGACGTCGTGCTGCCGGCCGCGTCCTTCGCCGAGAAGGAAGGCACGTTCACCAACTCCGAGCGGCGGGTACAGCGCGTGCGCCAGGTGATCCCGCCGGTCGGTCAATCGCGCGCCGACTGGGAGATTGTGCAGGAGCTGGCCCGACGCACGGCGCAAAGGCTGGGCATGACGGCGTACGGATTCGAGCACGGCTCGGCGGCTTCGGTCTTCGACGAGCTCGCCTCGCTGACGCCGATCATGGCCGGACTCTCGCACCGCCGGTTGGACGACGAGGGCGGCATCCAGTGGCCGTGCCCGACCGAGGATCATCCCGGCACCGCGCGTCTCTATGACGAGTCCTTCCCCCGAGGCCTGGGCAAGTTCATCCCCGTGCGCCAGCTCCCACCCTCCGAAGAGGCGCCGGACGAGCGCTATCCGCTGATCCTCAACACCGGCCGCGTCCTCTATCACTGGCACGGCGGCACGATGACGCGGCGCGTCGACGGCCTGGTCGACTCGTGGCCCGAGTTGCGCGTGGCGATCCACCCCAACGACGCGGCGCGGCAGGAGATCGTCGACGGCGAGTCGGTCTGGGTCGCGTCGCGCCGCGGCCGACTGGAAGGCGTCAGTTTCATAACCGACGACGTGGCCGAAGGCTCGGTGTTCGTGCCCTTCGTGAGACTCGCCGACTCGGCTGCCAACTGGTTGACCAACAACGTCTACGACGAGGTCGCCCGGATTCCCGAGTACAAGGTCTGCGCCGTCACCGTCGAGCGAGCCGCCGCACCGTCCGAGTGGCGTCACTCAGGCGCGGGAGGCAAGAAGGGCAAGCGTCGCCAGTACTGGTAGGGAGACTCCCTGCGCCGACTAGGCGTCGGGTCGGGCGACGGCGGTGAGCAGCGCGACCACGATGATCCGTTCGTCGTAGCTGTGGCTGTCCTCATCGAACTCGCCGGCGCAGGTGATCAGCGTGACGACCGACTCGCGAGTCTGACTGAGGTACTTCTCGGCTGCGCTCGAATCCGGCCGAATCGTCACCTTGTCCACGATCTCGTAGACGAAGTAGTGGTTCCGCGACCCGTCGAACATGAGCAACTGGTCGCCGACCTGGGTCTCGTCCAACTCCCAGCAGACGCCGAAATCGACGTTGCCGTCGCGGTCCTGATAGTCGCGATGGCCACCAAGCAGCGCATTGCCCGGCTCTCCCGGCATGGCCGAGCGATTGAACCAACCGGCGACGAAGGGATTGTCAGGCGATCCCATGTCTCCTTCGGGCGTCAGTCCGACCTGCACCACCGCCGCCCGAATCCGCGCCGAGGGCAGGATCAACTCCCAGGAGGTGTCGAACCTCGGGCCGCTCGATGGCGCCACGCCGTTGTCCAGCGGCAGGATCCCGCCCTCGGAGCCGTCGGAACCGTAGATCAGGGCGTCGAAGTCGAGCTCCTCGCGCAGCACGTCCGAGAGCGCGAGCACCACCCGCTGCTGCTCGGGCAGGATCATCGGGCCGGTCTCAAGCGGCGTCGAGTCTCCCTGATCCGAAGTGGGAAGTCCGTTGTAGGGCACCACACGCTGCGCGCCTGCGTCGCCGGACGGAACACTCGCCAGCTGGTCCTGTTGCGTCTTGGCGCCGCCGCCGCTCAGGGTCAGCGCCAGCAGCGGGACGAAAATCAACAGTCCTAACAGCGCCGTAGACAACGCCGCAAAGCGTCGGGGCTGTGAGTGGCGCAGGTCGGCCAGGGACCAGAGCAGGTCGTAGCAGCAGGCCCACAGCGCATGTATCGATCGGCGCATCGGCTCGAGTCGACCCTCTACGCATCCGGCGACGCGACGGCCGACAGTTCTCCCACCACGACGAGCCTGTGCGAGTACCTCTTGGTCTCGGTGTTGAACGTACCGGTGCAGGTGATCAGCGTGACCACCGGAACGTCGGTGTTGTGCAGGTAGCGCGCCGATTCGCGATCGCTCGGATCCAGGGTCACCGTCTCGGTCACGGTGTAGACGTAGTAGACATTCAGCGCCTCATCCCAGATCAGCATGTGGTCGCCGACCTGGGTGTTGTGCAGCTCCCAGCAGACGCCGGTGCCGATGTTGCCGGAGAGGTCCTCGTAGTCGCGGTGTCCCGCCAGCAGCGTGTTGCCGACCTCGCCGGGCGCTGGGGTGGAGTCGAGCCAGCCGACGACGTAGGGATTGTCAGGCGATCCCATGGCGCCGGTTGGCGTGCGTCCCAGCGAGACGACCGAGCTCTTCAGGCCCGCCGAGGGCACGATGATCTCCCACGTGGTCGCGTGCGGCTCACCGCTCGACGGCACTACGCCGTTACTCCGCGGCAAGATGGCGCCCTCCGAACCGTCGCTGCCGTGCCTGAGCGCGTCTTCGTCGATGCCGTCTTCGATCAGGTTGCTCAGCGGGACGACGACGTAGCCCGCCACCTCGGTCGGGGCGGTCTCCTGCGGCTCCTCCTCGGGCTGAGCCTGGCTCTGCGACGTCGCTTCGGCCTGTTCCTCTTCCTCATCGGCAGGCGGAGGTTCTGTCTGCGTCGGTTCTTCTTGCTGCTGGTCGGGCTGTCCGCCCTGGACGATGACGGTTACCTCGGGTTGACTCGGAGCGCTCTGCTGCGCGTCGGCGTCGCTCGCCTGGACGTCCTGTGGCTCGGATTGAGCCTGCTGGTCGGCTGCGACCTGTTGCTGAGCCTGCTCCGCGTCGCCGCCGCCGGCGACCAGGAACAGCACCAGGAGGGTGACCGCAAACGCCACCGGAGCGATTCCGGCAACAGCCAGCAATGCCGGCCGCTCAGCCCACAGTTCTCGTACACGGTCCAGCATTGTCGCTGTTCCCTCGGTCAACCCCCGACGCCGTTGCTGCCAATGTAGGCAGACGACGCGGCAGCCACCAAATCCAAAACGCAATCTCAGTTAGGCCAGCGTAAAGCGCGGCAGCGCGAGTCGCCCAGGGGCGCGGCGCGAGACGAGCGAATGCGGGCCGATGTCACCCGGGCGCTAGCGCGTCGGCAGGCATCGCCGTAGGCTGGCATTGTCCGGAACTCGTGGGGCTGTAGCTCAGCTGGGAGAGCGTTTGACTGGCAGTCAAAAGGCCGGGGGTTCGAGTCCCCCCAGCTC
>JAPPBK010000281.1 GCA_026705105.1 Chloroflexota bacterium
GCCTCGCTTCACCGAGGCGGCCCAACGCGCCGCCCGCTTCATCCTCAACCAGATGCGCAACCCCGACGGCGGACTGCTCCGCATTCACTCCGCCGGACGCGCCTCCGTTGATGCCTTCGTCGAGGACTACGCCGCCCTCGCCGACGGCATGATCTCCCTCTACGAGGTCACCGGCGACGAGTCCTGGTACATCGAAGCGCGTGCGATGACCGACGCCATGATCGACCGCTTCTGGGACTACGAAGGTGGCGGATTCTTTACCGTCGGACGCGACGGCGAGCAGCTCATCGCCCAGCGCAAGCCCGTCCAGGACGGTGCGACGCCTAGCGGCAACTCGCTCGCCGCTCGCGCCCTGGCTCGGATGTATGCGCTCACCGCCGAGGGTCGCTACGCCGACCTGATCGAGGCCATGCGCGAGTCCTTCTCCGCCTACCTGAGCAAGGTGCCGACCATGCTCGGCCTGTTTGTCTCGGTTGAAGACTGGCTCAGCGATCACCGCTCCGTCGCGCTGGTCGGGCCAGGCGACGACCCCGAAATCGCCCGGATGCAGCGCGACCTGTGGAGCGGCCTTCCGCGTCCGATGGTCGTCATGCAGCGCTCCGGCGACGACACCCAGGTCCCGCAACTCGCGGACAAAGCGCAGCAGCATGGCCAACCGACGGCCTATGTCTGCCAGGCCTTCGCCTGCTCGGCCCCGGTCCACACTGCCGCAGAGCTGCGTAAGATTCTCAGTGAACCACTGCCCACCTGAGGAGCGAGCCGTGCCCCACCAGACCATCATTCCTTCCCTCCGCTACGACGACGCCAATGAGGCAATCCGATGGCTGAAGGAAGCGTTCGGGATCACCGAACACTTCGTCGTCCGCAATGACGAGGGCGGTGTTGAGCACGCGCGACTCGCCTGGCGCGGGTCGATCGTCATGTTGGGCGACGCTACCGACGACGTGCACAGCCTGCCGCAGCATCACGGCTCGATCAGCATGACCGCCGAGTCGGCCGAACAGGTCGACGAGGTCTTTGCCCGCGCTGTCGCCGCCGGCGCCACAGTGATCCAGCCCCTGACCGACACCGCCTACGGCTCCCATGCCTTCACCGTCGCCGACTACGAGGGCAACCACTGGCATCTTGGCACCTACGATCCTCTGGTCGACGAGTAGTAGGAAGGAACAAGCAGTGACCCACCAGACAGTGATTCCCGCCTTTCGAGCAACAGGCGCCCAGGCGTTGATCGACTGGCTACGCGACACGATCGGCCTGACCGAGCACATGGTCGTCCCGGACGGCGAGGGCGGCATCGCCCATGCCCAGCTCGAATGGCGGGGCAGTCTGGTCATGCTCGGATCGACCCGGGGAGATGCCGACTTCCTCGACGAGACGGTCGGCAAGGCATCGATCAACCTGACGGCGGAATCAAACGAACAGGTCGACGACCTCTATCGCAAGGTCCAGGAGGCCGGCGCGACGATCTCGGTCCCGATGGAGGACACCGACTACGGCTCGCACAGCTTCAGTTTCCGCGACCCGGAAGGCAACTTTTGGCACGTCGGCACCTACGATCCGCTCGCCCCGGAACCGGAGTAACGCCGTGAACGTCCCCGAACCGGAACGACCGCAGATGCCGGACAGCTTCGGCTTCAGCATCGAGGACTACCCCTTCGAGCCGATGTCGTGGCAATGGGTCACCGAGCAACTACAGACCGCCCGCAACTACTGGGTCGCGACGACCCGGCCCTCGGGCCGTCCCCACTCGGTGCCCGTCTGGGGCGTCTGGGTCGATGACGCCTTCCACTTCGCCACCGATCCGAAAGGCGTCACCGCGCGGAACCTGATCGAGAACCCGGAGTCGGTCGTCAACCTCGAATCGGGCGACGAGGTCGTCATCCTCGAGGGCCGATTCGAGCTGCGCGACTCCACGCCCGGAATCCAGGTCGCCTTCAATGCCAAGTACGACATGCCCTGGGGCGAGGACGAGACGATCCCCGTCTTCACACTCTCGGTCAAGAAGGCGCTGGCCTGGACCGAGGCCAACTTCCCCAGCAACGCCACCCGCTGGCGCTTCTGACCCGTACGGCCTGCCTAGCTGCCTCTGAACTCCGCGGTCCGGCGCTCGTTAAAGGCCGCGACGCCCTCCTGCATGTCATCGGTGTAGGCCAGCCGCTCGAAGTAGAGCTGCTCGATCCGCAGCCCCTCGTCCAGCGAGGTCTGCATCCCGCGCACCGCTGCCGACTTGCAGGCCCGGACCGCCAGCGGCCCGTTGCGATTGATTCGCTCGGCCATCGCCCGGGCCGCGCCCATCAGCTCCTCCGCCTCGACGACCCGATGTACCAGACCGATCTCATGCGCCCGCTCGGCCGAGAGCGGGTCACCGGTCAGCATGATCTCCATCGCCCGGCTCTCGCCCAGCAGCCGAGGCAGCCGCTGCGTGCCGCCCCAACCCGGCAACAGACCCAACCCGACTTCGGGCTGTCCCATCTGCGCGCCGCTCGCCGCAATGCGGATATCGCAGGCCAGCGCAACCTCAAGCCCGCCGCCGAAAGCGTAGCCGTTGATTGCCGCGATCAGCGGCTTCGAGATGTACATCCCTCGCATGATCGAGGGCGGGAGCTCAAAGCGCTCCTTCGACGGTTCGTCCATCAGCGCCGGAATCATGTCGCGCAGATCGGCTCCTGCCGAGAACGCCCGCTCGCCGCCTCCCGTAATGATCGCGACCCACGCCTCGTCGTCATCCTTGAATCGGGCGCAGGCCTCGGCGAAGGCCGAGTACTGCTCCCGGTCGAACGAGTTCAGCGCCTGCTGACGATCCAACACGATCGTCGCAATCCGGTCGGAGACTTCGTACGTCACTGCCATGATCAGTCCCTTCGGCAACCTGGACGCTGACCCTGCGCGCCCGATGCAGACTATCCGACGGTCTCCGCGGGCCGGTACATGGCACGGCGCTACGCTAGTTCGAAGTAACTGGACCAACACTGAACCGCTGAGGAGCAGAGTCATGAGCCGACGCATTGGCATGGGGTTCGACTGGCAGGGATCGATCAACCGCGAGGACGCGCTCAAGCGCGCGCAGGTCGCCGATGAAATCGGCATCGACTCGCTCTGGGTCGCCGAGGCATGGGGCCAGGACGCCTTCACCACCCTGGTGCAGCTCGCCGAGCGCACCAACAACGTCCAGGTCGGCACCAGTATCGTCAACATCTACTCGCGCACGCCGGCCGCGCTGGCACAGCACTTCGCCACGATCGATGAGCTCGCCGAGGGCCGCGTGATCGTCGGCCTGGGCAACTCCGGACCGCAGGTGATTGAGCACTTCCACGGCGTCCCCTTCCAGCCCGCCTTCAAGCGCATGCGCGAGACCGTCGAGATCATGAAGATCCTCTTCTCGCACGAGCCGCTGAACTACGACGGCGACATCTTCAAGCTGCAGCGCGGCTTCACCCTGCGCTTCGAGCCCTACCGCAAGCAGATGCCGATCTACCTGGCCACGCTCAACCCGAAATCGGTCCAGATGACCGCGGAGATCTCCGACGGCTGGCTGCCGGTCATGATCCCGATCGATCGGCTCGGCGAAGAGATCGACCTGGTCAACTCCTGGGTCCGCGAGGCGGGCAAGGATCCGGCCGACTTCACCGTCCGCGCGCCCGGCGGCGTGACGGTCGCCAACACGTCCGAGGACCACGCCCGCGCCCGCGCCGGGCAGGCAGGCACGCTCGCCTTCTACTGCGCCCGCATGGGCGAGTTCTACTATCGCCAGCTCTCGCGCCAGGGCTACGAGGACGAGGCCAACGCCGTCCGCGTCGCCTGGAAGGACGGCGGCGGCGCAGCCGGCGCAGCCGCCATTCCCGAGGACATGCTGCTCCAGTTCGGCTTCGTCGGCACCACCGAGCAGTGCGTCGAACGCCTCGAGCAGGAACAGGCCGCCGGCGCCCTGCTCCACTCCGTCAATGTGATGGAACAGGACCCCAACGAGTTCGGCAAGATCCTCGAGGCGCTCAAGGGCTAACCGACCCAGGCGTCAGTCCCAGCCTCGGTCCGCCCACTCGATCCACCAGCCGTGGGGCGATGACCTGGCCAGCAACTGACGCTCGGCGGCGCCGTTGGCGTAGCGGGTGATTGACAAGCTTGGCATCTGCACCTCGTCGATATCTTCCATGCGCAGTTCCAGCGTGACCAGCCAGACGGGACGTTCATTGCTGGTCTCTTGCAGCGTGCGGAAGATTCGCTCGCGACCGGCTGACGGGATCTGATAGAGCGCGACCGTTGAATAGACAGTCAAGGCCGTCTCAGGCGGCGTATCCGCGATCATCCGGGGCAGCAGCTCGACCGCGTCGCCTCTGCGCAGATCGACCGGTGATCGCGCCAACTCGGTGGCGGCGGCGATCAGCCGTTGGTGCCGTTCGACGTGCTCCGGCCAGATCAGGGCTCTGAGCCAGCGCAGTTCGTCTTCGTTGCGCAAGTCAATCGGGTTGAGATCGATCCCACCGCGAAACTCGATGGCCAGGTCTTCGGCCAGCTGGGGCATCCGGCCCTCGCCGCGCAGTTCAGCTTCCAGCGATACCTTCGCCTCGGCACGGCCCCAGACCGCCTCCTCCTGCCCGCCGCGCAGGTAGCGATAGCGATAGCGGTCCACATTCAGATTGAGACCCGCGCTGGCTCCGACATCGATCAGCGCCAATGGCAGCGCGGACTCCCGCTGGACCATCGAGAACGCCGGCAACAAACACGTGCAGCGCCGCACCACGTTGGTCTGCGTGCGGCGCGTTCGAATCAGTTCCAGGAGATCGTCGCGGTACGAGAGGCAGAAATCACGAAACGCCGGGAACGCAGGCTCCATCGGCCGCTCGGCTCCGGAGACAATCGGATAGTGCGACGCGAGCGGATGCTCGGCATGTTCAGCGCCGCTGAGCAGCAGGTACTGCACCGCCGCGAACAGCATGTTGGGGGCCGGTTGTCGTTTCCGCTTCTGCGCCGCGAGTTCCAGGAGATCGTGATCCAGCGATATGCCGTAGGACAGCTCGGCGTACAGCGGCGAGGCCAGATCGGGCGCCTCAACTCGCGCGAAGCGATGAAACACGTCGCGATATCGCGCCGCCGTCGGCGCATCGAGCTGGCTCCTCGGAGACATGTCCCGACTCAAGCGCTCAGGAACTCGCCGATCTTGCCCAGCAGCGCTTCCGGCTCCTCGACCTGCGGCATATGACCCGAGGCCGAGAACATCGCGACCTCGGAGTTGGGGATCGCCTTGTTGAAGTCATCCGCGTATTGCGGCGGGATCAAACCGTCCGACGCGCCCCAGCAGATCAGTGTCGGCGAGGTGACGCGGTGAATCCGCTCGGACAGGCGCTTGTCGGGAATCGGCCACATGAAGCGGGCGGCGGTTTGCAGCATCTTCGCTCGCTCGACGGTGACTGTTTGCAGCTCGTCCGGATCCGTCGGCGGCGGCGCGGTCATCATTTGCGCGCCCGGGTGGTTCGTGTCGTGGAACAGCGCGGGAACGAGTTCGTTTGGCAGCATGGCGAAGAAATCGGCCACTGGGTAGTCGTCGCTCCACAGGCCGGCCGGAGCGATCAGCACCAGCTTGGAGACCCGGCTCGGCTGCATTGCCGCGACCTCGGCCGCGAACCAGCCGCCCATCGAGTGCCCGACTACGACTACTTCGTCCACGCCCAACGCGTCGAGGAAATCCCAGTAGAAGTAGAAGACGTCGTGGTGGTCCATCAACCACTCGACGCCGGTCGAGTTGGCCGTGCCCGGCAGCTTCGGCGCGATCACGCGGTGGTGCTGCGAGAGCTGCTCCAGGAACGGGTCCCAGATCAGCCCACCGGCGCCGTGGATGAAGAGCAGGTCCGGACCCGAGCCGGCTTCCATGTAGCCGACGTTGAATCGACCGTTGACGAGCGAAACAG
>JAPPBK010000050.1 GCA_026705105.1 Chloroflexota bacterium
GTCTTCTTGCCCCGTGCTGACCGGCAGCGTGAGCGCGTCGAAAAACAGGTCCTCGGGCGCGAGGCCGTAATCTTCGGTCGCGATCCGGTACAGCCGTCTCGCGATCTCCAGCTTCCGCTCACAGGTGCGGGCCTGACCCTCTTCGTCGATCACGAGCGCCACGACGCCCGCGCCATAACGGATTCCCGCCGAAAGCGTTTGATCGAGTCGCTTGCCGCCGTCCTCCAGATTGATCGAGTTGACGATCGCTTTGCCGCCCAGTTGCTTCAACCCCGCTTCGAGCACGGCCGGCTCGGTTGAGTCCAGCATCAGCGGAAGCGTGGACAGGCCTCGCGCCCGTGACACGAGCTCGGCCATGTCGGGCGCGCCGTCGCGGCCGACGAAGTCGACGCAGACATCGGCGACGTGCGCGCCCTCGGCCGCCTGGTCGCGGATGACGTTCGCCATCTGCTCCCATTCTTCGTTCTGCAGCAGCCGCTTGAAGCGGCGCGAGCCGTTGGCGTTGGCTCGCTCGCCGACGATCAGGAATGAGGCGTCCTGCCGATACGGGGTCGAGACGAACAGCGACGCCGCCGACGGCTCGGAACGGGGCGCGCGCTTGACCGGCCGCACTCCGTTCATCGCCTCGCGCATGGCGCGCACATGCTCGGGCGTCGTGCCGCAGCAGCCGCCGACGATGCCGACGCCGTACTCGCTGACGAAGGTCCGATGCGCCTCGGCCAGCTCGGCCGGCGTCAGGTCGTAGACCATTTGACCGTCTTCGGTCCGCGGCAGCCCGGCGTTGGGTGAACACAGGAGGGTCGTCTCGGCGTTGGCTGAGAGGAATCGCAACGGTTCGTGCATCAGGTCGGGACCGGTCGCGCAGTTCAGCCCGATCCCGTCCAGGCCGAGCGGAGCCAACGCCGTGAAGGCGGCCCCGATCTCGCTGCCCACCAGCATCTGACCGGTCGTCTCGATTGTCACGGTTGCAAACAGCGGGGTATCGCTGTTGCGCTCGGCCAGGGCGTCCTTGCAGGCCAGGATTGCCGCCTTGCCCTGCAGCAGGTCGTAGACCGTCTCGACCAACAGCGCGTCAACGCCGCCGTCAAGCAGCCCTCGCGCCTGTTCCAGATAGGCCGCGTGCAGCTCATCGAATCCGACGTGACCCAACGAGGGCAACTTGGTACCCGGACCGAGAGAGCCGAGCACGTATCGCGCTCGATCCGCAGTGGAGAACCGATCGACGACGCGCCGTGCGATGCGCGCCGACTCGCGGTTGATTTCGCGCGTCCGCTCCGAGAGGTCGTACTCGCCCAACGTGATCGAGGACGCGCCAAAGGTGTTGGTCAGCACGGCGTCGGCGCCGGCCTCGAGGTAGGACTCGTGCAGCGCCGCCACAGCGTCGGGACGAGAGACGTTGAGAATCTCGTTGCAGCCTTCAAGGCCGTCGAAGTCGGAGAGCGACAGATCCAGCAGTTGCAGTCCGGTGCCGGTCGCGCCGTCCAGCACGACCACACGCTGCGCTACGGCGGCTCGCAGGTCCGGGCGCGGGTCGGAACGTTGCATCCGTTGATCGTAACCAGCCAGACAACTCGTCTCGGTAGCGGGATGTATCGAGGTTATCCACCGAAGCGCTTGCGCAGCGCGCCGCCAATGCCGCCCTTCGCCGATTCAAGGTCCGCTTGGAGCTGCGCGTTCTGTTTCTCCAACCGCTCGTTCTCGCGGCTAAGCCGGTTGCGCTCCTGTCGAAACTCTTCGTGCCGCTCGTCCAACGTCTCCCGTAGCTCGGTGGCCTGCTGTTCGGCCGCCACCTGCGCTGCAGACGCCGCCGCGAGTGAAGCCGAGGCATCCTTCGCCGCCTGCTCGTAGAAGGTCGATTTTTCCATCAGCGCACCATGCTCGTCGCGCAGCCTGTCGCGTTCGCGTTCCGCGGCTTCGGCGCGTTCGGTCAGCTCGGCGAGTTGCGCATTGGCGGAATCTGCAGCGGCCGTCGCGGACTCGGCGGTTGAACGCAACGCGTCCCGCTCCGCTCTGATCTCGCGCAGTTCGACGCGAAGCGGTTCGATCTCCTCGCCGGACGTGGCGAGCTTCGCCGCCAGGCGGTCGAGGTGGGCGCGCAGGTCGCGCGACTGCTTTTCAGCCTGCGTTGCGCGGTCTTCCAGCGAGTCGGCACGGACAACCGCAGCCTTGCGGCTCGCCTCCGCACGCTCAGCCCGAGCCCGCTCGACTCGCAGTTGGTCAGCCATGGATTGACCTATGCGCCGGCGCGGACGGCCTCGATCGCCGCCGTCCAGCGATCGTCCAGGGTGGAGTCGTTGACAGTGGCCAGCACGTAGTCGCCGAATGCCGCCGTGGTGGCGCCCGTGTCGCGGCCGGTCATCACGAGTTCCTTCTCGTACTGGCCGCAGAGGTCCATTGCCTTGTCCAGTTTGCCGCCGAGTTCGGGGAAGCCGATGTGCGAGAGCATCATCGCCCCGGCGCGCAGCATCGAGGATGGGTCGGCGTAAATGTCGCGACCCTCGCGCACCATGCGCGGGGCCGAGCCGTGGATCGCCTCGAACATCGCCGTCTTGGTGCCGATGTTGCCAGCACCGGCCGTTCCGACGCCGCCCTGGAACTCCGCCGCCTCGTCCGTCAGGATGTCGCCGTACAGATTGGGCAACGCGAAGACCTGGAAGTTGGTCCGACGCTTGGGGTCGACCAGCTTCGCGGTCATGATGTCGATGTACCACCCCTCCCACTCGATCCCCTCGAAGTCCTCCGCTACTTTGCGCGCCGCGTCGAGAAATGCGCCGTCGGTCGTCTTGACCACGTTGGCCTTGGTCACGATCGTCACCGAGTTCTTGCCGTTGTTCTTGGCGTAGTCGAACGCGGCGCGGATGATCCGCTCCGAGCCGGGGTTGGAGAGAATCTTGAAGTCGATGTTCAGGTCGCCGATCGAGAATCCCTCCGAGCCAACGGCGTAAAGGTCCTCGGTGTTCTCGCGGAAGAAGGTCCAGTCAATCCCCTCGGCCGGCACGCGCACCGGGCGGACGTTGGCATACAGGTCGAGCACCTTGCGCATGGCCACGTTGGCCGACTCGATGTTCGGCCAGCCGTCGCCCTGTTCCGGCGTCGTGGTCGGCCCCTTGAGCGTGACATCACACTCGTGGATTTCCTTGAGCACGCCCTCGGGGATCGCGGCCAGCTCCTCTGCGCGACGCTCAATCGTCAGACCGTCGATCGTGCGGAAGCTGACGCGACCGGAGGACACCTGGTCTTCGAGCAGCGCTTCAAGCACGCGCTGCGACTCGTGCGCGATCGAGGGGCCGATGCCGTCGCCGCCGAGCACGCCGATCTCGATGTGGTCGAGCGCCGTGAAGTCGGTCGGCTCGCCCTCGGATTTGATCTTGTCAACGCGGGACTGCTGGGCCTCAAGCAGTTCGCCAAAGCGCTGCTTGGCCTGCTCGACGGAGTCAATCGTGGGCATATTCCTTCTCCTCGTCGAACCATCCGCGATGTAGGTCCGTCGGCAGTGTACCTGCTCGACAGATCACGACTACGCCGATCGCACGCCGACGGCTCAGGTCGCCAGCCCCAGTTCGCGCAGGAAGGCGTCGGCATTCGGTTCGCGGCCGAGGAAGCGGTGGATCAGTTGGTCGGCATCCGCCGTCCCGCCCGGTTCAAGGATGTGCCGCCGGTACTCCGCGCCGACGCCCGCGACAGATGCGCCCGGCGCCTCGAAGCGCGTGAACATGTCGTCGCCGAAGACTCGCGACCAGAGATAGCCGTAGTAGCCCGCGTCGTAGCCGAAGAGATGCCCGAAGCCGGCCTGGAAGTGCGTGTCCTCGGGGAACGGGAATCCGGTGATCGGGTGCAGCTCGCGAGCGATTTCATCCGTGCTGCGACCGGACTGTGAGTGATAGGCCAGATCGAGGCGTGAGAAGTAGACCTGCCGCAGCGTCGCGATCGCCGACGACGTGTGCTTCGCCTCGATCATGCGGTTGATCAACGACGTCGGAAGCGGATCGCCGGTCTCGTGGTGCCGGCTGAAACTGCGCAGCATGTCGGGTTGCCAGCACCAGTGCTCCAGCATCTGCGAGGGCGCTTCGACGAAGTCACGCTCCACTCTCGTACCGCTGAATCGGGTGAAGCGGGCGGTCGTCAGCGTCTGATGCAGGATGTGTCCGAACTCGTGAAACAGCGTGACTACCTCGGTGTGGCGCAACAGCGATGGCGATGTCTCTGTTGGCTTGGTGAAGTTCGCGACAATGGCCGAGATCGGCCGCTGATAGCCACTCCCGTTGAGCCTTCTCCCGCCGCGCAGGGTGAACGCCGCCGCGTGTCCGAACTTGCCCGGCCTGGGATACAGGTCCATGTAGAAGCGCGCCAGCGCTTCGCCGCTCGCCGGGTCGACGATGTCGAACGGCTGCGCATCCTCGTGCCAGGCGGAATCGACCACGTCGGTTCGCCTAACAAACCGGACGCCGACCAACTCCTCGTAGATGCGGAACATCCCGTCCAGCACCGCATCGAGCGGGAAGTAGGCGGCGACCTCGAACGGATCGACTCGGTACTGTTCCTGCACAACCTGGTTGGTGTAGTAGCGCCAGTCGGCGATGTCCACCAGGCCGCGCTGTCCGGTGCGGCGCTCCCGCTCTTCGGTCAGCCGCGAGAGGTCTGCGGCGAGCTTCGGTTGCAGGCGCTCCTCCAGGTCGACGAGGAAGTCGAGCACGGCGTCGGCCTGCTTGGCCATCTTGATTTCCAGCGCGTACTCGGCCCAGGACTCGTAGCCCAGTAATGCCGCCATCGACGATCGCACGCCGAGCGCCTCTTCGAGGATGGCGATGTTGGTGTCGGCCGCTTTGTTGTGGTTCTTGTGAAACAGCTCGCGCCGCCGCTCGCCGTCGTGCGCGCTGTCGAGGAAGGGGTGCAGTTCCGGATAGTCCAGTCCGACCCGATAGCGAACCTCGCCGTCCGACTCCACGGTCCGTAGGCGCTCGACGTAGGAGTCGGGCAGGCCGTCGAGTTCGTCGCGGCTGAGCTCAATGCCGTCCTCGAAGTCGTCAATGTGCTTGCGGAAGCGGATGCCGAGCCCGACCAGGCGCTCCTGCAGCGACTGCAGTTCATCCCGCGTCGACCTGTCCAGTTCCAGCCCGTTGCGGCGATAGTCGCGTAAGGCGAACTCGAGCAGGCGGCGCGCGTCGTCGGGCAGGGCTTCCAGCTCGGCCCGTGAGGCGTACGCCTTCAGCGCCCGGTCGATCTCCTCGCGAAAGCCGATGCCGGAGGCGAAGACATTGAGCCGCTCCTCCTCGCGATGGGCCACGGCGCGCAGGCTCTCGTCAGCCGAAACCTGAGAGAGGAATCCGTAACGCCCCGATGCCTGCGTGAAGACATTGCTGATCTCATCCAGGGGCAGCACCGTGTTCTCGAACGTCCGCCGCCCGTCCGGCACCGAAGCCAACGCATCGACCAATCCCTCGACCGCGCGGATCGCGTCGTCAACGCCGCGCGTGATGTCGTCGGCAGTCGTTTCGGCCCAGTTCGGTGTCTCGATCGTCATTTGGCCGTGTCCAGATGCATCAACCCACTAGCCTCCAGCACCAATGTAAACTCCCCCGTCGGAGAGGATTCGAGGATGGACTACGGAGTGCGAGACTTCCGGTTCTCTTCGACAACGACGAACAAGCTCGGGCGACGTGGAATCGACGCGGCGGACGTGTACGAGATGCGAGAGCGAGGTGCGGTGTTCATTCCTCAGAAGCAGAGGTTCGAGATCGGTGACGATGGCGAGCTTCGACGGCGTCCTCGCCGACTGCTTATGATTGGACGAAACTGGGCGGGACAACTCCTGACCATAGTCCTCGAGTTGCCGGACAGCGAAGGAACTTGCCAAGTCGTTACCGGTTTCGATGCGAAGTCCAACGAAGTCACA
>JAPPBK010000228.1 GCA_026705105.1 Chloroflexota bacterium
GGCACGCCCTTGAGAGCGGAGGCCTGACATGAGCGCGATCATCCTCGGCAAGACTTCGGAGCTGTTGCTCGGCGTCAGCGTCGCGAACAAGGTCTTGTTCACCGGCGAGCTGTCGGGCACCGACGCCATATCGCTCCAAGAGGCGCACAGCGTGAGGCCGATCCCCGGAGGGCGCGGCGTGGCGGGCTCGCAGCAGTCGGGCTTCGAGACCAACACGATGACGCTGTCGTGCGACTCCAACTCGGTGCACGACCCGATCCTGCGCGGCCAGAACACCCGGCGGCTCTATTTCACGTTCCGGCCGGAAGGCGACGGAACGAACTTGCCGCAGTACATCGGCGAGGCCGTCGCGACCATCTCGCTGGCAGCGTCGCTCCAGCCCGACCAGTGCAGGTGGCAGGTGCAGCTCGCCGTGGACGGCGATGCTGTGCTCAGCAACCAGTGAGATTCCGGTGAGCGAGCCACTCGAAGGCGACAGGCAGCCCGGCACCTGCCAGCTGCGGCCGCACGTGCGGTCGACGCAGAGCAAGCGCAAGGCCGCGCGGCTGCAGTTCGTGCACGAGACGCTGATGCGGCACCCCGGCTGGCTGATGGTGCCGGTCAAGGTGCAGTTCGAGTACATGGTCGCGAAGGGCTACGACAAGGGCATCAAGACGTACGCCGACGACCTGAAGTTCCTGCGCGAGACCGCAGGCACCGACAACAGGTACGGGACTGGCACCCCCGGCCTGTACGAGGCCTCGACGATGCTCCGTTCCGAGCTCAGGCGGAGGTTGGAGCTCGAGGGCGAGGACCGCGACGACGCCTCGACGGACCGGCTGATGCTGGCGCTCTTGGACAGGGTCTGGCCTAAGACCGGCCTCTCCGAAGAGGTCCAGGAGACCGTCCGCGCAGCGCTCGACGAAGAGCTGCAGGGTTGGGCTGTTAGCGCGGTAGAGTCTGCGGCAAGCGGCGGCAACGACATTGAGGAGGGCTCCGCGGCATGAGCGACGAACCTACAACCGAGCAAGGCGCGGCCGAGGTCGAGATCGACCCGGCGGTGCTCGCGCAGACCGTGCAGGAGTACGGCGCTGCGCTCACAGCCCTGTTGGGCGAAGACTACGAAGACGTGCTCGACAAGCGCCTCGTGCGCATGCGCGACGGCACTGTCGTGTTCATCGGCGCGGAGCAGCCCGCCGAGGGCGAAGGCGGCGACGACGCCGGGGGTGAGGACGAGGCCGAGGCTGAGACCGAGCCTGTCGGCGCTGCGGCGGCCGAGCCCAAGCGGGGCAAGCCTGCTGCTGCTGCTGCTGCGGTCACCGCGGTGACGAAGCTGCCGAGCGCGTTCGCGGCCAGGCAGCCCGCGGCAGAGCCCGAGCTGACCATGGAGACCGTCGCCGGGATGGCGCCGAGCGACTTCATGAAGAACCGCGACAAGATCTACGAGCTGGTTGCAGAGCCGGCCTGACCCGCGACAGAAAGAAGGGAGGCCACACGTGGCTGACTCACCTAATGCAAGGAAGGTGTTCTCCAACGACATCCTGTACAACGTGTACCGGATGAGCGTGTGGCTGAACATCTGCTCGAGGACTTGGGAAGAGGGGTTGCGCAACGCCACCACCGTGGCAGTGCCCGAGCTCGCGCCCAACGTCACGGTCGACAACCCGACCGACGCGGACGCGCTCGTGGCCGCGCAGTCGAGCGGCTACAAGAAGGCCGCGATCACTGCGCAGGACATCAAGCGCGAGCTTGTGCGCGCCACAGGCTCCATCAACCTGATGCACGTGCGCGAGTCGGGAGGCGGGCCGCAGATCGAGCAGCGGTTGAACGAAGAGACCGCGCAGGCGCTCGCGCTGAACCTCGACACGCAGATCGCCGCCGAGGTGGCGACGTCGAGCCACTTCACCAGCGCCAACAACAACAGGATCACAGTGGGCACTGCCGGCACAGGCAGCGGCTCCAACTGGATCAGCCCGACGTTCCCGTACGAGCCCGGAGGCGCTGCCGCGTCGCGGGCCGAGGTGCTCGCCGGGTTCGCAGACTCGCTGCTCAACGCGAGGGTCTTGCTCGCCCAGAAGAACGTGACCGACAACGTCGTGATCGGCTCGGGCGCGCCTACTTCGGACCTGGTCGCCGTCATGCCCTACGGCCTGGCGCTCAACCTGGTGAAGTTCCTCCGCTCGGAGGGCGAGCTGATCGACCGCTCGAGCATCGCGGGCCAGGCGGCCATCGAGGCGGGCATCGCCAGCCTCCAGCCGTTCATGGGCCGCTACGCGGGCATCGACATCGTCGCCTCGGACGGGACCGGCGTCGCAGCCAGCGCAGCCCCGTGGCGGGCGTACGTGGTGCCCTCGGGCTCCGGCGCTCTGACCGCTGCGGCCTTCCCTCCGGAGGTCGACACGCAGCGCTACGGCGACGGCACCACCGAGGGCCTCTACGAGATGCGGCGCACGGCCATCGGCCGCTGGGCCGCCAAGGTCCTGAGGCCCGAGCACATCGTGCGCATCGAGGTGCTGCAGAAGTAATCGCGGGGAGTCGCGGCCTCGCGACGGGGCGGCCGCCATTCGGGCGGCCGCTCCGCCAACCGCGGAGTGAGGCTAGATGAGGCCACAGAACCGCATCGTGTTCTCCGACGCGCAGGCCAACCTTGCGACGTTCGGCTCGAGGCCCGGCCGTTTCGTGCTGGTCTCCGGGCCGCGGCGCTGCGGCAAGTCTGACGCGGCTCTCGCAGGGTTCATGCAGTTCGCCGCGCGCGGGTTCTCCGGCGTCGACTTCGCGCTGGTCACGAAGACGCAGGCGCAGATGGACGGCGTGATGGTGCCGAAGGTGCGCGCCTGGGCAGGGCGCAACGGGCTCGAGGTCCAGGCGCGCGACAAGCGGCTCACGCTGCCGGACATCCACGGCGGCGCGAACACGTTCTGGCAGGTCATCGGCGCCGACGGCGTCGAGGCGGCGGCCAAGCGCATCCAGGGCTTCGGCATCGGCGGCGCCTACGTGGACGAGTTCACGAGGGTCCCTCCGACGCTGGTCGAGATGATCTTGACGTCGATGCTGGAGTACGCGTCGTCCAAGTTCGTGGCGACCTGCAACCCAGAGGGCCCCGAGCACTGGGCGAAGCTCGACTACTTCGACAAGGTGGACGACGGCACGCTCAACGGCGAGACGCACAAGCTCGAGATGGCGGACAACCCCATCTTGTCGGCCGAGTCGATCGCCGAGATGGCGGCAGGCCTGACAGGCCCGTTCTACCGGCGGATGATCCTCGGCGAGTGGGCCGCGTCCTCCGGGCTGGTGCACCCGGTCGTGAAGTACGCGCCGCTGCCGAAGGACGCCCTCGTGCACCGCTACGAAGTCGCGCTCGACTTCGGGAGGTCCTCAGTGACGCACGCGGTGCTGGTCGCGTACCACCGGAACAGCTGGACTGTCGTGGACGAGTGGGTGCACGACGGGCGCACGTCCGGGCAGATGGCAGTGGCCGAGCAGACCGAGCGCATCTTCGCATGGGCGACTGCGGCAGGCTCGCGGTCGGTCGCGGCCTGGGCGGTGCCCCCGGACGCGCACGGCCTCGCAGAGGGGATCGCAGGGCTCGCAGGCGGCTCGGTCGTCAAGGCGGTCGACAACGTCATCTGGGGGATTCAGGCGCTCAACTCGAGGCTGGAGTCCAGGCTGACAGTCGACCCTCGCTGCGAGCACCTGAGGCGCGAGCTGGCGGCCTACCGCTGGGACGAGCGCGCAGGCGCGAGGGGCGACGACAGGCCCGACAAGACGAGCGCTGGCGGCGCGCACGGCTCCGACGCGCTCAGGTACTGGGCTGCGACAGCGCACGCGGCTGTCACAGGGCGAAGGCCGTGAGATAGGATCGGACTGCTATGACGAACACCGTTCTCGAGACGTGGGACGACGGGATGTCGACCGGGCGCGAGCAGAGCGTCTGGTCGGTCGGCGCGCGGCGCCCGACCGAGGCGAGGCAGGTGCACAACTGGCCGATGGCCGACGTGGCGCTGGACATCCCGCTGTACGCGTCCGACTTCGAGGAAGGCGCGCAGTACCCGCCCGACAGGGCGCAGGCCAGGCAGCTGCAGCTGAACACTCTGAGGCGCCTCGGCCGGGGCGACTTCACCGACTTCGTCGACGAGCAGCCGCGCGTCACGGTCAACTACTTCGCGCGGCTGGTCGAGGTGCTGTCCGCGCTGATGGTCTCGACGGAGCCGCCCGCAGACCTGTCAGACCAGATACAGCAGATGATCGCGGCCGAGCTCAAGTACGGCCGCGCGTACGTGCTCCGGCTCGACGACGCGCTGTTCGTCCCGGAGCCGCAGAACGTCTGGGCAGCGGCGGAAGACCCGTCTGTCCGCTACGTCGTCTCGCAGTACGTGTCGGTTGACTCGCGGGACGGCGAGGCCGACCGGGCGATCGTCTACACCGTCAGCGAGGCAGGGGTCGTCGCGACCGACATCGGCCTCGAGCACGGCATCGTCGGCGGCAACGCAGTCCGCTTCGGGCAGGTCGCAGGCGAGACGTCGTTCACAGGCGGCTGGGCGATGGCAGACAGGCCGCCCGTCGACGGGGACTGGGGCACGTCTGCGTTCACGCAGCTGGTGCCGCTGGTGGTGCCGCTGTGCATGCGGCTGCACGGCATCCAGCACGTCCTGGACTACCACGAGTCGCCGACGCTGATCATGCCGGGCAAGCTCGCAGACGTCGTCCAGAACCTGAGGCCTGAGGGCGCGCCAGTCACAGACGACGCGATCGGCGCAGGGTTCATGCAGAGGCAGTCGCGGCTGGTGCTCCAGAACGACTCGATCTGGAACCCGAACGAGAACGTCCGGCCGGAGTACTTGACCTGGGACGGCGGGCTCGAGGCGAGCTTCGCCGCGGTCGAAGTGCTCAAGGCCGAGCTGCGCATGATGACCGGCGTCCCTGCAGCTCTCGAGCAAGAGGGCGGAGACGTGCCCTCTGGCGCCGCTCTGCGCGAGATGTTCATGGTCCTGTACTGGACGGCCGGCCAGCTGCACTCTCGCACGAGAGCGGCTCTAGAGGCCGTCCTAGGGCGCTCTGTCGATTGGGAGTCGCCGTTCGCAGAAGAGGCGGCGCCCGAGGCGCCCGAGACCGAAGTGCCGCGGCCCGACGACGAAGAGGGTATGTAAGATGCCACAGCTGACGATCGACGCTGACAGGCTCGTCGACGGCGCGCCCTTGGCGGGCGCGCGGTTCGTGATCGACGCGTGGCCCAGCGCTGCCAGCGCGGGCGGGCGCGTGCTGCTCGGAGGCGCGCGGGTCAGCGGGACCCTCGACGATGACGGCCAGGCGACCGTCGACCTGCCCGAGTCGCCCGAGGGCACCTGGCTGGTGTTCTCAATCCCACAATACAACACCGGCTGGCCGTTCACCATGCCTAGTACTGCAGCAGTCCTGGGCGAGCGAACCGCAATGTTCGGTACTCCGCCGCAGCCGGTCGGACCGGTGCCCGGACCGCAAGGGCCGCCCGGACCGGCAGGCGCAGACGGGCTCGGGTCGCACTGGTTCGAGGGCTCTGGCGCTCCGACCGCTTCCGACCCGGCAGGCCCGCGCTCACAGGACTTCTACCTGGACGCCGCCAACAACGACATCTACGAGTTCGACGGCACGTCCTGGAACCGGGTCGGCAACCTCACCGGAGGCGCCGGCGAACAAGGTCCTAAGGGCGATCCCGGAGACCCGGGGCAGCAGGGACCGAAGGGCGACGCCGGGACACCTGGCCGCCGCGGCAGCGTCTGGTACTCGGGCACTGCAGACCCGCCCAACCCCGGCGGCTCGCTGCTTCTCGACAAGTACTACCAGACGGACGACGGCGACGTCTGGGAATACAACGGCACCACCTGGGTGAAGATCGG
>JAPPBK010000053.1 GCA_026705105.1 Chloroflexota bacterium
CTGGTCGAGCAGAAGATCATCGGGCGTTGGCTGGAGGAGATTTCCTACGGCTTCCACGAGGTCAAGCTGTTCCTGGCGACGCAGGCCTACGACGCCGGACGCAAGGTTGAAGTGCTGCGCAAGCGGGCGCTGGCCAACGGCGGCGGCCTGGGCAAAGCGCCGCTCGGCCAGATCTACCGAGGTTGGTACGCGGGCCTGACCTTCACCGATCTGATCATCGCGCTCAACGTGGTCTACAAGAGCTACGAAGTCTCCATGTTCGAGGCGGCGTCGGAGTGGGCGCAGAGCGACTTCGACCGCGACATCTTCGCGCGCCTGGCCACCGACTCCCGCCGGCACCTGGACTACGGCCTCGGCCACCTGGAGTGGTACGAGCGCTACAAGCCGGAGGCGGAGAAGCGGCTGGGCATCCAGTTCCTGCGCGCCGAGGCGGCGATGGTGCAGGAGATGCGGCTCTCGACCACCGAGCGCGAGGCGCTCGTCGTGCTGCTCGCGGGCGGCGTCGAGAACCTGCAGGCCGGCGTCGACAAGCTCAAGACGCTACGCCAGCGCCAGTACGACGACTACCTCGAGAATCTCGCCTCGATCAACTTCGACCGACCCACAGTCCACCCCGGCCTGGCCGGCCAGATTGTCGATCCGCTGGAAAGCGGCGTCGTCGCCGTCCGCGCGGTGACGCAGAACTAGCGTCGGTTCACAACCGGGACCGTCGAGGCTATCCGCCCAGGACGGCAGCCGTCGGGTTCGGGCACAGCGCTCGCAGGGCGCCCGGCTCGATGTCAATGGCGTAGGCCGTCGGCGGGCCCGGATCTCCGTCAATCTGATTCGGCGGCGGCCCGCTGAGGCAAGCTACCTCGAGCCGCTGGAAGCGTAGATTTGTCACGCCGGGCAGGTTGGGCAGCCAGCTGTGCCGCGCCAAGGGTGAGAGCGCCAACGCTCGCCAGGGCGCGCCCTCGACCATCAGCATGTCCAGCTCCCCATCGACCACCGTGGCGTGCGGGTTGACTTCCAGCCAGGTGCCCAGCATCCGCGTGTTGCCGACCGTGAGCAGCCCGATCTCCACCTCGACATGAGGCGTGCCGTCGACGCTCATTGCGATCGGCCACGCCTTGCGGCCGATCGCTTCCTGCACCGCCGAGAGGAAGTAGGCGGGCTCGCCCAGCATCCGCTTGAGCCGGCCGCGACGTTCGCTGCCCACGATTCCGCTCACCGCGGCGGCGTCGAGTCCCCAACTGGCCATCAGCAGGAAGCGTTGTTCGGCGATGGACCCGTCCCCTCGCGTTGACCAGACCTTGCCGGTGTCCACCCAGAGCGGCTGGCCCTGGATGCCGTCGAGGGCCGCGAGTTGGGCCGAGATCGCCGCCATCGGAGTCGTCGGCAGGTGTGTCTCATAGGCCCAGACGTTGGCGGTGCCGAGCGGGACCGCGCCCAGCGCAGTTTCCGATCCGACCGGGAGGCCCTGGAGCAGAGCCGACAGCGTGCCGTCGCCGCCGCAGCCGAAGATCGCTGCAGCGCCGGAGTCGTGGGCCTGTCGCGCCGTCTCGGTCGCCTCGCCGGGCGTCCGCGTGGCGACGACGCGCGCGGCGCGTCCGGCCTGTTCACAGGCCGCGTGACAGATAGCGGTCAGCGTTCTCGGATGCAGTGAGTTGCCCGCCTGGGGGTTGAGGACGAAGACGATTTCTTCAGGTTGCAGTTGCATCTAGGCAAGATACGTTCAAACCCGGCTATGAGGTGAGCAAGGCTCGTCACTTGAGGTGTCGTCTAAGCTGATCGCGACAGGAGGGCGTCGATGCCGGAGCAGCAGGGGATCGGCTGGGTGCGGCTGGATCACTTCGCGATTGCGGCGCAGGATCCGAAGGCTTCGGCGCAGTTCTGGGGCAAGCTCTTCGGCATGGAGCTCGACCACTGGACGGTCTCGAACGACGGCGGTTTCCGCGTCGCCCAGTTCCACTTGCCCAGGCGGCAGACGGGCGTCGAGATCATCGGGCCCTTCGACGAGTCGTCGTTCGTGCAGAAGTTCATCGACGAGCGCGGTCCCGGCATGCACCACATCACGGTCGAGGTTGAAGACGCCGACGCCGCCTGTGCGTTCGTCCGCGAGGAGATGGGCATCGAACCGCTGAGCGAGCCGTACTCCGATTTCGAGTGGAACCAGTTCTTCATCCACCCGCGCGACACCGGCGGCGTGCTGGTCCAGATCTACTCCTGGCTGCCGGGACGCCGACCTGCCGATTGGCCCCAGTAACGCAGATGGCAACGCGAACCGTTCAGAACCCCCCGAGACCGAGGTATCGCAACGGTGAATTCGTGCCGACCCGCGACGTGCCGTTCTCGGCTGAGCTGGACGAGATGATTGCTGAGATTCGGGCAGGCAACGCCCCCAACATCGGCCGGTTCTGCGGTTACTGCTGCGCCCCATTGGGAGATTTAGAGTTCTGCGGCATCTGCGACGAAACGACCGATCGCACCCCTGCCGTTGACAAGATCGACCGCGACCTGGCACAGATTTACCACGCCAAGCGCAAACGCGAGGGACTCTATGTCCATCTCGCCGCGTGGACCGGGATTCTGCTTGCTACTGGGTTGTCGATCCTGATGATTCTCTTCCTGCCCGGCTGGACCAAGGTCTTTGCGGTCATCTTCCTGGTGCTGGGTGGATACTTCGCCGGCGTCTTCTTCGGCAATGTGCTGATCCAGGGCTTCGCCTATCGGGCCGGCCTCAAGATGTTCGCCAAGCGCTGGACGGAGTGGCGGACATCGAACAGATCGGTCGGCAGCGCAGCCTGACCGACGGACCCTTGCGTCCCAGTTCGGCTGCTCGCGGGGTCGATCGGCGCTTGCCCTGTTCCTGACTGCTGCCTATTGTGCATTCGCGCTGCGAAGCGGAATCGACCGTTCGCGGCCAGGCGCGAGGAGTGAGACTTGCTGCGTTTCGCGCTGACCATGGCGAAGCGGGTCCTCGGCGCCGTTCGTGATCTGCTCCCGATCTTCGCGGTGATTGTCCTCTTCCAGGCGGTGGTCATCCGTCAGCCGTTTCCCGACGTGGTCAGCGTCGCGGTCGGGTTGGTCTGTGTGATCGTCGGTTTGGCACTGTTCGTGCAGGGCCTGGAGAGCGGGCTGTTCCCGCTGGGTGAGGCGCTGGCCCAGGGTATGGCTCAGAAGGGCAGCACCTTCTGGCTGCTCGCACTCGCCTTTGCGCTCGGCTTCGGCACAACGGTCGCCGAGCCGGCATTGATCGCCGTGGCGGGCGAAGCGGCGGAAGTGGCATCGGAGGCCCGCTTCATTGGTTACAGCGAGGCCGATCAGGATCGCTACGCGCTTGAGCTGCGCATCGTGGTCGCGGTCGCCGTCGGCCTCGCTATCGTCCTCGGAGTCTGGCGCATCCTCAAGGGTTGGCCGATCCACCGGTTCATCATCGGCGGCTACGTCCTGGTCATGATCATGACCGTCTTCGCGCCTGAGGAGATCGTGGGCGTGGCCTACGACTCGGGCGGGGTGACGACCAGCACGATCACGGTGCCGCTGATCACGGCGCTCGGCGTAGGACTTGCGTCCGCGATCCGCGGGCGCAATCCGATGCTCGACGGATTTGGTTTGATCGCATTCGCCAGTCTGACGCCGATGATCTGCGTGCTGGTCTACGGGATGGTGACGTGATGCTGGAGGCGCTCGCGCTGTTCGGCGAAACGCTGCTGTACACGCTCCGCGACGTATCGCCGATCGTCGCGATCCTCGTGCTCTTCCAGGTGGCGGTGTTGCGTCGCAGGCCTCCCAACGTCGGCGGCATCATCACCGGGTCGGTGATGGTCCTGCTGGGGCTGGCGTTGTTCCTGATCGGGCTGGACCAGGCGCTGTTCCCCATCGGAGAGACGATGGCGCGGCAACTGACGGAGGAGGTTCGGACGGTGGCCGGCGCAGTCCGCTGGGAGGACTATTGGCTGGTCTACATCTTTGCCGGGGCGATCGGCTTCGCCACGACCATCGCCGAACCGTCGCTGATCGCTGTGGGGCTGAAGGCCGAAGAGGTCTCGGGCGGCGCGGTGCGGGCCTGGGGCCTGCGGATCGCCGTCGCCATCGGCGTCGCCGCCGGCGTCGCGTTGGGTTGCTTCCGGATCGTGACGGGCACGCCGCTGCCCTGGTACATCGTCGGGGCGTACATCGTCGTCGTCGTGCAAACGTACCTGGCCAGCCGCACGATCGTGCCGTTGGCCTACGACAGCGGCGGCGTCACGACCTCAACCGTGACGGTGCCCGTCGTGGCGGCGCTGGGGCTCGGTCTGGCCGCCAATGTGCCCGGTCGCAGCCCGCTGATCGACGGCTTTGGACTCATCGCATTCGCCAGTGTCTTCCCGATCATGTCCGTACTAGGCTATGCAATCAGTGCGGACCTGTTGGAGCGCTGGCGCAGGCGCAAGGCGCAACAGGAGATGGAATCATGAAGATGGCGCTGGTCGTCGCACTGGTGAGCGACGACAAAACCACCGATGTCATCGACGCGGCGCGGGAGGGCGGCGCGACGGGCGACACCATCATCAGCGGCGTGCGCGGCGAGGGGCTGCGCCCCGAGAAGACCTTCCTGGGGCTGGACCTGACGTCGCGGCGGGACATGGTGCTGTTCCTCGTGGCCGAGCAGCGTGCGCGAGACATCCTCGAACGCATCGCCGAGGCCGGCGGCATGGATCGTGAGCATGGCGACGGCGTCGCCTTCCAGATCACCATTGAGGACGCAGTCGGTCTCTCGACCCAACTGCCCAGGCTGATGGAAGAACTGGAAGAAGCTCAATGACCTCCCATGGCGACCATTCGACGCTCCGCGTGTCCGACGTGATGAGCGGTGAGCTGCACACGATCGACGGGTTGGCGACGGTCGCCGAGGCGATGGCCACCATGAAGCGGTTGCGGATCAGTTCGCTGGTGGTCAATCGGGGGCACGACGACGACGAACTGGGGATGTTGACGGTGACCGACCTGGCGCGGGATGTGGTTACACAGGACCGCGCGCCTGAGCGAGTCAACGTCTACGAAGTCATGTCCAAGCCGGCGTTGACGGTGCAATCGAGGATGCTTGCACGATACGCCGTGCGGCTATTGGTTCAGTTCGGCGTCTCCCGCACGCTGGTTGTCGACGAGCAGGGCGAGCCGCTGGGACTGGTCACGGTCCGTGACCTGGTCCTTGGCCTGTCCGAGACGTAGACAGCGCGAGGCTAGGAGCGCGAGAGCGTCTTCCTGCGGTGGGTGACGAAGTCGTGCAGGACGTACTCGCCCAGTTCGTCGGGCTGGCTGTAGAAGACGCGGCCGCCGTTGATCCGCGCCACCCGGTCGACGAACTCCTTCAGGTAGTAGCTGCGGTCGAGCATGAAGACATTGATCACGATGTCCTTCTTCGTGCAGTGCCGCACTTCCTTGAGCGTCTCGCGGATCGTGATCGGCGAAGGCGGATAGGCGAAGTATGAGCGTCCCTGCTCCAGGTGCGCAGTCGGTTCGCCGTCGGTGATCATGATCACCTGGCGCGTGCCCAGCTTGTGCTTGGCCAGCAGTTGCTGCGCGATCAGCAGCGCGTGGTGCATGTTGGTGCCCAGCACGGTTTCGTCCCAACGCACGTAGGGAAGCTGGTCGGCCTTGAGCTCGCGCGCGTAGGCGCTGAATCCGACCAGGTAGAGCGAGTCGCGCGGGTACTGCATGCGGATCAGGTTGTTCAGCGCCATGGCGACCTTCTTGGCCGCCTGGAACGAGCCGCGCAGCGCCATCGACCAGGAGAGGTCGAGCATCACCACGGTCGCCGTCTGGGTCAGCGTCTCGGAGCGATAGACCTCGAAGTCGTCGGGCGAGAGGTTGATCGGGAAGCGCC
>JAPPBK010000288.1 GCA_026705105.1 Chloroflexota bacterium
ACGGGACAATGGCGGGTTCGGACACCCTGAAACTCGCGTCGCGAACACATCACGGCAACGCGACGCGGGCCTGAGCGGCCACTTCTAGTCAGCCCGCCGTCAGGGCCGCCCGACACTCATCGACGCAGCTCTTGACCGGACTGCGGGGAAAGTCCTCGGACGCTCAGGTGCCCAGCGGGCGTGCTACCCCTGCGTTGTCGACCACGCGGACGCGCACGTTCGGCAGGCTGGCCGCAACCTCCACGGCTGCCCGCTCAGGCATCACGGCGAATGCAGTTGCCAGTGCGTCTGCTTCGGTAGCGGTCGGTGCGATCACGGAAACGCTCCGATGACGATGGGCGGATCGGGTCGTAGCCGGATCAAATATGTGATGCCACTTCCCTTCCGCATCGAAGCGCGTGCCGTATCCGCCCGACGTGGCGATGGCTTCGTCGCCGAGCTGAACCGTCTCGATCAGCATCTCGCCATCGGGGTCGGGTATCCCTATCCGCCAACGGCGTCCATCGGGATGCCGCCCGATTGCCCGTGTTTCACCCAGTTCCGCGAGCACGTGCTGAAGCCCTCCTTCCCGGAGGCGGTCCGCTACGCGATCGGTAATGAATCCCTGCGCAATTCCGTTCAGCGTTACTGCCATGCCGGGACGCGCGAACCGAATGGTATCGGCCGAGGCATCGACACCCTGCCAGTTCACAAGCGGACGGAGCCGATCCAGTGCGTCAAGTGAAGGCGGCAGACCGGTGCTCCGAAAGCTTTCGGCCGTGACGTCCCAGATCGGCTGCACGGTCGGATCGAAAGCGCCGCTGGTCAGTTCCGACATCCGGACGGATTCGTCAAGCAGATGCAGGAACTCCCGACCGGGTTTGTCGATCTGGCCAGTGCTGTTCAGTCGCGATATCGCCGATCCTGACCGGTACAGACTGAACTCATCCTCAAGCGCGTGAATGTCATCCGCGACTTGCGCGAGCAGCGACCGGGCGCCCACTGGATCGTCGCTGTAAAGCACGATTCTCGCTGGTGACCCAAGCGCGACCCCACTCCATTCGACGGCCTCAAGTTCTCGCGAACCGCCCAGAAGCAGGGCACCTCCTCCCAACGTGAGGCCGCCCGCAGTCGCGCCGAGGATCGTGATGACGCGGCGGCGACTTGTTCCATTGGCGGCGCGTGCCGGGATGCGTCGTGATGCCATGACTCCTTACACCTCCGACGGCTGGGGCGCGTGTATGGGCGGTAGGACGTCCGATTCCGGCTCCGCGACGCGCTGCTGGGTGGCCGGTTTGGTTTCGCCTGCGACGAAGATTCGAAGCATGGGAGGAACAATAATCAATGTGATCAGCGCTGACAGCGTCAAGCCCCCAACGACCACTGAACCCAAGCCCCGATATAGCTCGGAGCCGGCGCCGGGGAAGAGGATCAGGGGCATCATCCCCGCGACCGTGGTCAGCGTGGACATGAAGATCGGGCGCACCCGGTTTCGCGTGGCCTCGACGATCGCCGGCTGCGGCTGCATGCCCTCTTGGCGAATGTGCAGCAGCGACTGGTGCACGAGCAGGATGGCGTTGTTCACCACGATGCCGATCAGGATGACGAATCCGAGCATCGTCAGCATGTCGAGCGGCTGGACCGTGTAGAAGTTCAGGATCCAGAGCCCGATCACCCCGCCTGCCGTCGCCGGCGGTACGGACAGCATGATCACGAACGGATAGAGGAAGCTGGAGAACAGGACCGCCATCAGCAGATAGACGATCACCACCGCGACGATGAGATTCCCCACCATCGCGTTCCACGTCTGGGTAAGTTCGTCCGCAGTTCCGGAAATCGCGATCTTCACCCCTGCGGGCAGCCCCTGGCCCTCGAGCGGGCCGACGACTTCGGCGGCAACCTTGTCAATCGCAGCTTCGAGCGGGATTTGGTCAGAGGGCCGCAGCTGGAGCGTAATCGTGCGCTCCCGCTCGATGTGCCGGATTTCCGTGGGGCCTGACGTCACCAGGACATTGGCAACCGAGCTTACCGGGAGAATTTCCCCGCTTTGGGTCACAACCGGCAGGGTCTCGATGCCTTGCGTGTGACCGATGTCGTTCTGCGGGCCCTGCAGCGTCAGGTCGAGCCGCTCCGAATTCACGGTGATTTCGGCGACGCGGAGCCCGGAATTGAAAGCATCGACGCTCATGGCGAGTTCGCGAGCCGTCACGCCATTGTCCGACAGGCGTACCCGGTCCGGGCGGACCTGCACCTCAGGGGATCCCAGATCGAGCCCGGGGATCGGGCGCATCTGGTTGCCTTGCTCGCGCGGGAATCCCTGGCCGATCAGGCCTGCGGCCTGCTGCGCGACCGCCACGACGTTTTCAAGGGAGGGGCCGCTGATATCGATATCAATCGCACGCCCACCGCCAAAGCCGCGCTGAAACAAGCTCGGCTGAGTAAAGAAGCCGAACGTTCCCGGTTCGCCGAACAACGACCGGGTCAGAACCGGAATGAGCTCGCGAACCCGCGTTTCCTGCATCGCGCTGGCGCCGAAGAACGTTCGACCGTCGCGAATGGCCACAAAGAAGTAGTTCTTGATCTTGGGCGGTTGACCGGGTTCCGCCTCGGGGCCGGTCTCACTTGCCCAGAGCGGCCGAACCGGGACCTCCACTCGCTCCGCAATCTCGGTTAGCGTTTCAAGATTGTAGCCGGGGGGCGGGAGCATCACGCCGAATATCAGGTTCCGGTTGCCTTCCGGCAGATACTCCAGCTTCGGCAGCAGCTGCCAGCTCACGAACAGCGCCACCGTCGCGACACTCAACGCAATCGCCGCCGAAGCCATCCGGGAACGGAGGACCAGCTTCACGTATCCAGTGAAGAAGCGCGCCACCAAGCGCGGAATCCAGTCAATGGGGCCGAGGCTGATCCGGCGGTATCCCCGGCCCGGGCCAAGCAGCCAGGTCGCGAGCGCGGGAATAACCGTCACCGACACCAGCAAGGACATCAGGACGGCCACCGAGATCGCCACGGCGATGTCGCGGAACAGCTGCCCAGCTTCAAGCTGCATGACGAGGATCGGAATGAAGACCAGTACCGTCGTGAGCGCGGAGACCATCACCGCCGACCAGACCTGACGGGTGCCGTCATGCGCCGCCTCCGGCCCTGAGCGACCACCCTCCCTGTGACGGTAGATGTTCTCCAGCACCACGATGGCCGCATCGACGACCATGCCGACGGCAAACGCGATCCCGGCCAGCGAAATCACGTTGAGCGAACGTCCCAGCGCCGCCATGGCGACGAAGGAAGCGACGACCGACACCGGGATAGCGAGTCCGATGATCACCGTGGCGCGCCAAGAGCGAAGGAACAGAAGCAGGACCACCACGGCGAGCAACCCGCCGATCCAGATGTTCTGGCGGACCAGTTCGATCGCCGAATCGATATAGATGGTTTCGTCGTACACCTGCCGCATCGTGAGGCCCACGCTCGGCAGAGCGAACTCGTTCAGTTCGTCAATCGCGTCCCGCACCCCGTCCATGGTGTCGATGATGTTGGCGCCGCTCTGGCGCATCGCGTTCACGGCAAGTGCCGACTCCCCGAGGAAGCGGATATCGGCGCGCGGGGTCTTGTACCCGAAGTCGACGTTGGCGATATCTCCGATCCGGGTGCGTCCGATACGACCGGACTCCGTTTCGTCGGTCACCAGCACCACATCCCGAACCTGCTTGGGGGTCTGGAGCTCGCCCTCGGCCCGAACGACATAGCGGCGCTTGCCCTCGTCGACATCCCCTGCGGACACCGAAGCGTTGGCGAGCCGTAGCGAATCCACCACCGCCGGAACAGTGAGGCGATGGGTGGCGAGCTGTTCTGGTTGCACGGTGACCTGCAACTCGCGCTGCGTGCCACCGTACAGGTTGGTCCGCGCGACGCCGGGAACCCGCTCCAAGCGGTCCTGGATCACGTCCTCGACGTAATCGCCATACGTCGAGATGGCGCGCTCATTGCCCTCGGTGCGCGTGAGAATGAACCATGCGACCGCATTGTCATCGAGACCGGCGGTATCGAGCTGCGGTTCGCCGGCATCATCCGGGTAGTCGTCAATCTGGTTGAGCCGGTTGGAGACCAGAAGGAGCGCCCGGTCCATGTTGATCCCAACATTGAACTCGAGCTTCACCTCGGCTTGCCCGTCGCGCGAGGTGCTCTCCATGCGTTCGAGCCCCTCCAAACCTCTGAGCACCTCTTCCTGGCGATTGACGATCTCGCGTTCGATTTCGTACGGGCTGGCGCCGTACCACCAGGTCGTCACCGAGATCACCGGCGTAAATACGTCGGGCGCCAACTGGATCGGGATCCGAGTGAGGGCCAGAAAGCCCAGCACCACGATCATGACGACCAGCGCCAGGACGGCGATCGGCTTCTCGATGGAGAGGCGGATGAGGTTCATTGGGCGGATTCTTTCGCGTCGTCCGATGTCGCGGCAGCCTCTGCGACCGCATCCGACTGGTCTCCCTGCCCGCCTTCGGCGGGCGGCGCTACTGCCACCGCCTGGCCTGGAAGCAGGCGCTCGTTGCCGCGGACAACGGCGACCTCGCCGGGTTGCACGCCGGACAGCACCACGAACCGGTCGCCCACGGCATCGCCCAGCTGTACCGGGCGAACTTCCGCCTTGCCGTCGACGACGACGTACACCACCGAGATTCCCCGCCGCTGCAGGATGGCGTCCTTATGGACCGTCGGCAGCACGGCGGTGTCACTGATGGGAACGTGCACCGTAACGCCCTCGCCGATCGGGGGAATGTGCTGCAATTCGGCCAGTTCCGGTACCAGCCGCACCCGTCGCGTGCGGGTTCGCGGATTCTCGACCGTACCCACCGCGCGCACCGTCGTCCCGATCGCTTCGCCGGACGCACGCGTCACCTCGATACTTGCGCCCGGATTCAAAGCCGCAACGCGCTGTGACGGAACGTCCGCCTCGATCTCGAGGGCCTTCTCGCTGACCAACGTGACCACGGGCCCGCCGGGCTGAACGGCTTCCCCCAGGTCTGCATGCCGCTCCTCGACCACTCCGTCGAACGGTGCGACGACGGTGCCTCTCGCAAAGTCATCCTCCGCAGTATCCAGCCGCGCATTGGCCTCTTCGAGGGCCGCCAGGGCAACCTGAACCTGCGCCGCCGCGATGTCCGCTTCGCCTCGCGCATCGTCTCGCTGCGCCTGGCTGAACGCCGTGGATTCACGCAGTCCCTCGGCCCGCTCCAGACGCCGCTGCGCCAGATCCGCCCGTGCCCGCGCCACGGCCAGCCCTGCCTCGCTCTGCGCGACGCTCGCCTTCGCCTGCTGGACCTGCCAGCGAAGGCGGTCGATGTCGAGCACAGCAATGATGTCGCCCGCGGCCAAGCGATCACCGATGTTGACC
This sequence comes from Chloroflexota bacterium, assembly GCA_026705105.1. Classification (GTDB taxonomy): domain Bacteria; phylum Chloroflexota; class Dehalococcoidia; order Bin125; family Bin125; genus Bin125. The sequence continues at coordinate 5,375 of JAPPBK010000288.1, forward strand.
GGAATCTCGGTTACATGACTCGCGAGCAATGCCGGTACGACAGCCTCGAACAGTGTCACGAAGCGACCGATGGTCGGAGCTGTCTGATCGACGGCTTCCGCCGTCACCTTGTCAGTCCCCACCACCGCCGCTTGCTGCGCCGAGGCTGGCGACGTTGCCCACACCAATGCTCCTGCCACAAGCAGACAGCGAGCGGTTCCTGCGACACACCGAATCCACATCACCAGCAAACCCCAACTTCACGATACGTGCGCGAGCGGCGACACCGCGCCCAGGCGAGCCACATGCCTAACGCTAGTAGGCGACCGGAACAGGGTCCAAGTGGCGCCAAAGATGCCATGTAGCGCAGGAACGCCATGGTTCCCACTGCTCGCCGAACTGTTCAGCCGCCGAGCGCTGGCCCTTCTCACTACCATACAACTCACTGAGCGCGCGTAGAAGCCCAAGGTCGTCCACCGGAAAGACATCG
>JAPPBK010000271.1 GCA_026705105.1 Chloroflexota bacterium
GCAGGGCAGATCTACAAAGCCGCCGTACACCGCCTCAGAGCCGACTCCCGGTACCCCTATCCGATCACGACGCATACCGAAGATGAAGGGACCAGCAAGTGAACATGGAACAGAACGATCTTGAGGCCTTCCTAGACGGCTTCATCGACGCCTACTTGGACTTCCTTGAGGGCGCTAGAAGGGAACCTCCTGGACTCGACGACCTGACCAGCGAGCAGCGCCGAGCAGCAGAGGGCTACATACAGTCGATCACGGCGGCTCGAGGCGTCGACCCTCATGCATCGCCACCCTCGATTGAGCAGCTTCTCGCGGCCGGTGCTCGTGCCAGAGGAACCGCGGCAGAGCTGGGTGAGGCACTTCAATCTCACCTGCGTGCCTTTGTGGACCCAAGGTCAAGAGTCACGGCCGATGCGGCTGCAGCCGCTGGCGGGTTGGCGTCAGTGCTCGTCGTCCACGCACATGGGATGCGGCTTCGAGTCGTGGCGGAGCCGCCTTCGGTGGATCTCGACGCCGCTTTCAGAAACCGAGTTGCGGACATAGCCGCTGTCTTCGGCGCCTTCCCAGATAGCAGCGTCGTGCTCTTTGCCACGACGGGCGCTGAGGCTGCTGGCGTGATCGTTGAGCGAGAAGACGTCCACAGCGCCATTGAGACACCGTCCGGTGCGGTCAGCGCTGCGCGCCTGCGGAGACCGGTCATGGATGCTGCATCGGCATGTGCCATGTGGCTGCAGGAGGCGGTCCCTGAATTCGAGCCCCTGCAGGCCGATCTCCTCGGATCCCCAGCTACTCCCGAGGCGTTGCCGGACCCCGTGAGCATGGCGACACGGGTTGTGGATGAGCTGGTGGTTGCTGGCAACAGAGCGCGAATCGGCGCCAAGCGAGTCGCCTGGGGCACGCTGGGCGAAACCGAGTCGCAGGGCTTGGCGGCGATCGTCGACGACGCTCAGCATGGGCGACTGTCGAGCGACGAGTACAGACGCCGCCTAGAGGACACAGTGGGGATGGCGGCATGATCCATCGGCTGCTTCTCCAGAATTGGAGATCATTTGAGAGGCTTGACCTTTCCTTCGAATCAGGCACGACCTTCGTCGTCGCGCCCAACGGCGTAGGCAAGTCCTCGCTTGTTCTTGGCTTGGCGTGGGCCGTGTTCGGCGATCACAGCAACGTCGATTCGAAGTCCTGCATCCGAGCCGGGGCTGATAAGGCGGAAGCCCGGGTCGACATGGATCTGCCAGACCAGCGCCGGCTTGTTATTTCACGAGTCGCTCGACGTCGCGGCGCAGCTCGGTCCACTTACAGCATTGACGGCACGACCCTGAGTGAACAGTCAGCCCGAGCTCAGATGGAAGCAGCTCTGGGTGTTGACCTTCCTCTCGCAGGTCGGCTGTCGATGATGCTGGGTGGTGGTCACCTTGCTGCACAGGATGAACTCAACCTCGAAGCCCATCTTCACCATGCCTTCGGCGTCTCTCACCTCCTTGAGGTGGCTCAAACGGCGGAGACTCTCGCAAGGGAGGCCGATAGGGCTCGAGCCGCCTTTCGGTCCTCGAGCAAGAAGCAGCTAGCCAACCGCTCCGAACTGGAAGACGAGATCGCCGAACTCGAAACCGAGATGAAGCGCCTCGTAGAGCGGGGTGCCGAACTCCAGCAACTCCGAGACAGTGCGGACGCTCAGCGCTCCCTAGTCGAGCGCCACCACGCAATCGCGGAGCAGATCCAACGCCATGAACAAAGGCGTTCTGAACTCATCGCCCAGGCATGGGAGGTTCTCGACAGTGAAACGGTGGCCGCCGACGTTGAGGCGGCCTGCTCAGCCCTGCACGAGGAGCTTGCGAAGATCGAACAGTCCGTAAGCGACGCGACCGAAGGGATCGCTGCCGCGCGCATGGTGATGGAGTCCGCTCGTGAAGCTGTCGGTTTGCTCGCCGCGGACACAGCTGTTTGTCCCACATGTATGCGTCCGCTTGCGGCTGACGAACTGGAGTCGGCGAGAGTCGCCCATGTGGCGCGTGAGATAGAAGCCCGTGGCCAGATCCAGAGCCTCGACGCCGTCCAGCAGTACGGGCGACCACGCGTCAGGTCGGTCGCCGGCCTGCTATCGCAGCTCGAGTCGCTCGAACCCCTTGTCCCAGAACCCGACACCCTCGGCACCTCCGATCGATCTCAGACTGAGGTTCTGTACCGGGAAGCGAGCGTCGCCCTGGACGAACACAACCAACGAATCGGCGCCGTGAGATCCCGTCTGGAATCGCTACAGCGTCAAGTGGCGTCGGATGACCAACTCCAACAGGAGGAGCGGGAACTGCAACTCGTCTACCGCAGAGAAGCCCTCGCCGTTGCAGGAGCAAGGGTGTTGAGAGAAGCCGCAGACCAAGTGATCGAGTCTCGGATCGAACCCATCGCAAGAGAGGTTCGCTGGCGCTGGAAGCGCCTGTTCGCCGATGATGGTCTCACCCTGAGGGCGGACGGATCGATCGTGCGGGTTCACGCAGACGAGGAACTCGGGTGGGACACTCTCAGCGGCGGCGAACGGACCTGGGCCAGAATCGTCACGCACTTGCTCGTGCTGGCCACCACCACGTCTCTGCCATTCGCTTGGTTCGATGAGCCACTGGAACATCTCGATCCACAGTTCCGTCGCACCGTCGCGGCGACCCTGGCCAAGGCCACTATCGGCGGTGCTCCTCATCAGCTCCTCATTACGACCTACGAGCACTCCCTTGCCCGGCAGTTGGCCGAAGATACTGACAGCGCCGAGATCATCGCTATTCGAGCGCCACACGGTCGGCATACGCCTGACCCCGACCAGACATCAGTCCAGCCGATGAAGCGCGCCTCCTAGCGGCACCCAGTCAGCGGAGAGTTCCTCGGCGAGCGGTTCGACGTGCAGGTATGTCTTCTGAGCCGAGTCGAAGGCGTGAGAGATACGAGCTATTGAGAGGAGAGTAACAGTGTGGACCATGTGGAACTCGATACGCAGATTCTGGGAGAGGTACCTGTTCTGGATCGTTGTTGTCGTCCTCGCTGTGGGGGTGGCGCGTTGGGATTGGCACCTGTCCATCTGGGATTGGTTGGGTGAGGCGAACGGGGGCGAGTCGAACAGCACGACGCTTCGCAACGCCGGCCTGATCGTCCTGCCGGTAGTCGCGATCTATCTCACCTGGAAACGCATCAAGGTCGCAGAGCGCGAGGCGCTCACATCCCGAAGGAACCTCCAAACAGCCCGTGAGACACTCGACCTCAACTACAAGACGCTGTCGTATATGGAGCACAGGGACCGTGAGGAGAGGCGACACAACCAGCATGCCACCGCAGACGAACGGTCGTAGATGGAGCACAGTGAACCGCCCTGGCTTTCCCGGCGGGTGGTGTGCTCCCGGTATCGCGAAGAGGCACTTTCTGGTACAGGCCGACACAGCGCAACACGGCCAGTCACGGTGCAACGAACATCAAGAGACTCTGAGCGCTTCCCACTGCGATCCAGCGGTGGCTGAGCGCCATCGTTAGTCCACACGCTCTTCGATGCTCGCGTCCTACGGCTGGACGCTTGCGAAACCGTCGTTAGTCCGCCAGACGGCCGCTGCGGGGACCGTGAGAATCAACTCGATGAGGTCCTGGACGGGCTGCCGAGGAAGTAGGACTGCCAGGCCCATCGAGGATGGCTCAAAGCGGCGGTAGTCGAGGAGCTGCCCGATGGCCATCCTCACAGACGCTCGCCGAACATCGCCCTTCGCTTCGTAGAGAACTCCATCGGTCTCATCCACCAGATCGGAGGCAAGTACAGAATCGGAACCGTCTGGTCTATACCTGCCCCTCGTCACTTTGTGGCCTTGGCTCTCCAGATGCTCGACGTATGCCATTACGAGGCTCTGTTCACGTCGGGTGGCCTCGATGTCCTGGCCCGGAACGAAGAACCGGAACTGTTCGACATGCTGCGCCTCGACCCTGACCCGGCTTGTGCGAGGGGTTTGGGCGGGCGGCTCTGCTGGCAGTCTTCGTTCCTCCTTTATCGCAGCGACGGTCGCAGCTAGCGCGTCTTCGTCCGACGCGTACCGGTCCCACACGTCTGCGTCGCCCTTGGCGAAGTTTGACGCGCCGCCTTCTTCGTTTGGGTCGAGCCAAGCGAAGTTCCCGAGCTTCAGCGCAACGGTGTCCGCGCTGCGGCCACGGTACGGAACTGGACGAGTTGAATGAACCGTCAGAGCGGCGAGATCGCGACAGAGCTCCTCGACGCGCAGATCCGCCTTGCCGAGGCGACCTGCACGGAGGTAGAGATCGAGCACGAGGATCCGCTCTTCCTCAGCCCAAGGAATGCCACGCGAATAGTTCTCGACATGGAATCCAAGAACTCTCAAGCGAGCGGCCACGGTGGCTTCTCCGCCCGAGAAGTCCTGCGGCTGAAGCGGACCGAGGTCAGGTCGATCGAAGCCATGTGCAACGCCGACAACGGCCTTGGAGTCATAACGGCGTCCACCATGGACGAGGAAATAGCTGCGCGCCTTCCCAAAGCCATAGTGATCGAGGAAGACCTCTCTGCCCAAACGATCGAACTCGACGGCTGCACGTTCGACGCCGTCAGCGGTCACATCACCAAGCGTCATGGCAACCACCCCCGGTTGGCCGTCAAGATTCTCAACGCTAGTTGTTCGCCCGCTCGGGTGGTGCGGGCCGCTGCCGCGGCTGACATTCCTGAAGCATCCCGAAGCACCTAGCAGGCCAGGCGACAGGATCAGCCGATTCTGCCAAACCCCAATCGGGTGGCCGGCTCACGGTCAACACCGGGCAATCCGCGAAGTTGGTGCGCTACCGTCCCGGGGACGTAGAGGGCTGCCTGGAGCAAGCTATGGATCCAGACTCGCTGACGGTCACGGTGCTGGTGCCCGAGAACGCCGTGTCGCCGATTGTCGTATTCGACGACAATGCGGCGTTGAAGGCCGCACTCGTTGAACGCGGCACAGCCCGGCACCTCACCGATGAATGGGACGTCGCGGGCTTGTACATCCTGGTCGACCGTTGCGACTCGGATGGCGGCTGGGGCGTGTACGTCGGCAAGGCGCCGTCGGGCATCCGGGACCGGATCAAGAGCCATCTGCGCACCAAGGACACTTGGTATCGGGCACTGCTTGTTCGGCGCGACACGACCCACGGATTCAACTCGGCGCAGATCGGCTGGCTCGAGGGTCGCCTCTATGACCTTCTCAAGGCTTCGGACGGTGCCCGTCTGTCGAACAAGGTGAGGCCCGGCGATGAGACGTTGGCCCCATATGACCGACAGGCGCTCGAGATGGTGCTGGTGTCCATTCAGCGGCTCATGAGACTGCTGGGCCATGACCCCTCCTCTGGCGACGACACCGAGACTCCTCCAGGAAAGGGGAGCAGCCATCACTACGGCGTCAAGCTCGCGCAGCTTGTGGACGCCGGACTGATCGAGGCCGGTGACGTGTTGGTGTCAACCAACGGTGCTTGGTCTGCCAGAGCGAAGATCACCTCCGATGCGCGGATCGCGATGGACGACGAACTGTATGAGACCCCATCGGGCGCGGCGTGTGCCGCAAAGAACGGTCCTGCCAACGGCTGGGACTTCTGGGCCCGCCAAACGCCAACGGGATCCGTACCCTTGTCCACACTGAGAGCCGAACTCTTGGAGCAGTCAACGCCAGCGGAGAAGCAAGGCACTCCCTCGGCCTGAGTTCTTGACTGCGTGCAGCGGCGAGGATGAGGTGGCGGGATGCGTTCGTTCGCATTGTGATGCTGTCGGCCTGATGCGGTGTCGGCGAGACTCTCACGGGCGTCGAGAGGGCCGTGGGTGCCACCGGTGGCGGTGAGGCGTTCG
>JAPPBK010000045.1 GCA_026705105.1 Chloroflexota bacterium
TTCCGATCTCCCCCCCCGCGAAGCGGGGGGAGATGCCGAAAGCCTAGCCCCGCGAAGGCGGGGGGGCAGAGGGGGGCTCGGAACGACGAGCTACGCCGGCCCCGCGTGCTCATGCACGAACTCGTGCATCTCCGACATCACCAGTTCGGGGTCCTCGGCCAGGCCGTGACCGCCGCCATCGACGAGGACGAGCCGCTTCGGCTCATTGGCTCGCTCATAGATGTCCTCTGACGCCATGTGATGCAGGATCGCGTCGGCGGTGCCGTGGATCAGCAGCAGCGGTTTCTGCATCTCGTCAACCTGGCGCGTGCCGAAGAGCTGCGGCGAGAGCGAGATCACACCCTGAACCTGGGGCAGAATCTGCCCCGTCTTGATCACCACCGCACCACCGAACGAATGCCCGGCCAGCACGATCCGCTCCGCCCCGATCCCGCTCAGGAACGAACAGGCGCCGAGCAGATCGAGCACGCACTCCTCGAACTCTCCCGCGATCCGGTAGTGGATGCGCAGCGTCGAAATGCCCTCGGCCGGCAGCCGCTCGGCCAGGCGCCGATAGACGCTGTCGGCGGGGCCGCGCGTCTCGTGTTCGCCGCCCATCGCGCCCGAGCAGGTGATCAGCGCCCCGGTCTGCCCCTCGCTGACGTCCAGCAGCGCCGAGATCTCGCCGCGAGTTGTGGCCAACCGCAGTTCGAGCCGCGACGCGTCCGGAGCGCCGTCTTCTTGCTCACGCGGGCGCGCCTGCACACCGGTGATACGCAGCGTGAGGTCCTCTGGATCTGGCTGGTCGGGAGGAGTGTTGAGGCGAAAGGTCATGGCGTCAGGCTAGCGGCTGAGTCTGCGCGTGGACTCGCGCCGCCCGCGGCCGTGGACGCGTAAGGTGAGGACAACGCCGCGATCAACGAGAGGCTCGGCGATGCTCAATCAGGACCGTCTGAACCGCGCCCAGGCGCGGATGCGCGAACAGGCCATCGACGCCTACATGATCCTCACGCACGACGATTACATCTACTTCTTCGGCGAGGTCAGGCACCAGCCGCGCGCGATCGTCCCCGCGATGGGACCACCGATCATCATCACGTTCTTCGGCGAAGAGGAAGAGGTCAAACGCTCACTGGGCGTCGGTGACGCGCGGGTGTTCGGCACGGTCGGACAACAGATCAAGGATGTCGTCGGCGTGATGCGGGAGATGTCCGGAGGCAAGGAGTCGTTGCGCGTCGGCGTGCAGATGTGGTTCAACACGCCAGCCTTTCTGCTCAACATGTTCCAGCGCGCGAACCCGCAGATCGAAGTGGTCGATATTGCGAAGGTGATGGACGAACTGCGCCTGGTCAAAGACGACGAAGAAGTGGCGCTGATGACGCGGGCAGCGGAAATCGCGCGGATCGGCATCGAGACGGCCGCGAGGTTCCTGCGGCCGGGCATCACCGAGAACGAGGTCGGAGCGGAGATCGAGTACGCAATGCGTAAGGCCGGCGGCTCAGGCGTGGCCACTCCGGTCTTCGTCAACTCCGGCTACCGCTCCGGCTGGCTGCACGGCACGACCACCGAGAAGGTAGTCGAACGAGGCGACATGGTCGTCGTCGATGTCGTGCCGCGCTACCGCGGCTACTGCGCCAACCTGGCGCGAACATTCGTCGTCGGTGCGCCGACGCCGGCCCAGCTTGAGCTGTACGAGACCTATCGCCGCGCCCAGGCCGCCGGAATCGCAGCCGTCAAGCCGGGCATTCGCAATCGCGAGATCGATGCAGCCGCGCAGCGGGTCTTCAGCGAAGCCGGCCACGGCGAGCGCTACGTCCCCGGCATCAGCCACAGCATTGGTCTCGACTTCGAGGAGATGCCTCGTCCCACCATTCACCCGGCCGACTCGCGGATCGAGCTGGTCGAGGGCATGATGCTGACCGTGGGACACTCCGTGCTCTCGGTGCCCGGCGTCGGCGGCGTGCGCATTGAGGACACGTTCCACCTGCGCGACGGACGGGCGCACGCGCTGGTCGCGTGCGATGTCGCATTCGAGCTGCCGTGCTGAGCCGGACTTGGGCGGTCTACTTCGCCATTGGCGCGGAGTGCAAGAAGCGGCGAATGCGCTCCAGCGCTTCCTCAATCTCTTCGTAGCTCGTCGCGTAGCAGGCGCGCACGTGGCCCGCACCCGCTGCGCCAAAGGCTGAGCCCGGCACCACCGCGACCTGTTCGCGCAGCAGGAGTTGCTCGGCGAACGTCTCGTCGTCGTATCCGGTCTGGGCGACCGACGGAAACGCGTAGAAGGCCCCGCGCGGCTCGGCGCAGGACAGGCCCAGTTCGTTGAATCCGCGCCACATGAGCTGTCGGCGGCGGTCGTATTCCTCGCGCATCGAGACGACGTACTCCTCGCCTGCGCGCACTGCCTCGAGCGCTGCGTGCTGCGCCACCGTCGGCGCCGACATCATCGCGTACTGGTGAATCTTGAGCATGCCGCCGAACAGATCCGCCGGAGCGGCGGCCCAGGCGACCCGCCAGCCGGTCATCGCGTGCGACTTGGAGAAGCCGCCCAGCGTGATCGTCCGCTCCTTCATTCCCGGCAGCGACGCGATCGGCGTGTGCACCGCGCCGCCGTAGACAAGGCGGTCGTAAATCTCGTCGGAGATCACGAGCAGGTCGTGGCGCTGGGCGATCTCGGACAGCGCTTCCAGCGTCGGCCGGTCCAGCACCGCGCCGGTCGGATTGGAGGGATAGCCCAGGAGCAGCGCCCTGGAGCGATTGGTGATCGCCGCCTCGACCCTGTCCGGTTCAAGGGCGAAGCCCTGGGCTGCGCTGGTCTCCACCGCCACCGGCGCGCCGCCCGCGAGCAGGATCGCCGGCGCGTGGGCGGCGTAGGAGGGATCGGCGACGATCACCTCGTCGCCGGGATTGATGATCGCTCGCGCAGCAAGGTCCAACCCCTCGGAGACGCCGGTCGTGATCAGCAGTTCCTCGATCGGATCCCACTCGACGCCGTAGCGCCGCCCCAGGTCGGATGCGATCGCTTCGCGCAGCTCCAGCAGCCCCAGGTTGGAGGTGTAGTGCGTGTGTCCGCGCTCAATCGCGCGGATGCCAGCCTCGCTGATTGGCCAGGGTGTGACGAAGTCCGGCTCGCCGACGCCGAGCGAGATCACGTGATCCATCGAGGCGATGATGTCGAAGAACCGCCGAATGCCCGAACTTGGCACCGCCTGCACCCGCTCGGCGACCCGAGACTCGCGCCGCGCTCCGTGCTCACCCGTCGCTCCCGCCGCGGACGCCGATCCGGCTCCCGCGGCGTCGGTACGCCGGGGGTCGTCGCTTGCGTAGCTGCGGTCGTTGGAGGCTATCGGCATGGAACTCTCGCTCTGCTCTCTGTCGGTCAGCCTTAGAACACGACCTTCTGGCGGTCGTTCTGCAGATCGGAATCGATGTACACGCCGTCTTCCTTGTAGCGGCGCATCAATACCCTGGTCGTGGTGCCCTTGACGCCCGACATCGTGGCCAGGCGCTCGCCGACAAAGTCGGAGATGCCGCGCATGTTGTCGGCAGCGATCATCACCAGCAAGTCGTATGCGCCCGAAACGAAGTAGACGGTCTGCACTTCGTCGAAGCGGGCAATGCGACGCGCGACGGCGTTGTAGCCGACATTCTCCTGCGGCTCGACGGTCACTTCGACCACGGCGTAGACCGTCGAGAGCCCCAGCGTTTCCCAGTTAATCTTCGCGCCGTGCCCGAGGATGATGTCGCGCTCTTCGCCCTCGCGCATTGCGTCCGCCACTGCCTGCTCGTCTTCACCGAGGGTCGCAGCGATCTGAGCGGCAGTCAGCCTCGCGTCACGCGCCAGTTCGCGCAATACGGGTTCGAGAATTCCGTCCATCAGGTTCGTACTTTACGTGAAGAATCAGGCAGTGTCTGCGCTGGTCAACCCAGTCCCGGCTCTCGTTACGTTGAGCCAACATTGCCGGGAGGAATCGTCGGCCAGTTCGCCAGCCGCTCATAGGCGTTGGCGACGCCCAGCAGCGAGGCCTCCTCCAGCCGCTGTCCCACGAACTGGAGTCCGACCGGCATCCCGTCTGCGCCGAAGCCGCCTGGTATCGAGATCGCCGGCAGCCCCGCGATGTTGGCGGGAATCGTGAAGATGTCGTTCAGGTACATCTGGTACGGATCGGTGATTGCGCCGCGCTTGAATGCGACCGTCGGCGCGGTCGGCGCGACGATCACGTCGTGCTCAGCGAAGACCCGGTCGAACTCGCGCCGGATCAGCGTGCGCACTTTCTGCGCCTGCAGGTAGTAGGCGTCGTAGTAGCCGGCAGAGAGCGCGTACGCGCCCAGCAGAATGCGGCGCTTGACTTCGCGCCCGAAGCCGTGCTTGCGCGTCGCCTCCATGTCCGACCACATCGACTCGCCGCCGCGCGCGCCGTAGCCGTACTTGACCCCGTCGAAGCGGGCCAGATTGGCCGAGCACTCGGACGGCGCGAGGATGTAGTAGACCGGCAGCGCCATCGGCACCGACGGCATCGACGGCGAACGGTCGACGATCGCGCCGTTGGCCGCCAACAGGTCGAGCGCCGCTTCCACCGCTTCCGCCACGTCGTCGTCCATGCCGTCGCCGAAGAACTCGCGCGGCGCCGCGATCCGAAGCCCGTCCAATCCTCGACCGAGGTGTTCGCTGAGATCGGGCACCGGAACGTCGTAGCAAGTGGAGTCGAGCGGATCGGGGCCGGCGATCGCCTGGAGCAGCAGCGCCGCGTCCTCGACCGTCCGCGTGAACGGTCCAATCTGGTCGAGCGAGCTGGCGAAGGCGATCAGGCCGTAGCGGGAAACGCGGCCATACGTTGGCTTAAGTCCGACCACGCCGCAGAACGAGGCCGGCTGGCGAATTGATCCGCCCGTGTCCGATCCCAGCGACGCGATGCACTGCTGGGCAGCAACGGCCGCAGCCGATCCGCCCGACGAGCCGCCAGGTACGCGCTCCAGGTCCCAGGGATTCGCCGTCGGGAACCAGGCCGAGTGCTCGGTCGATGAACCCATTGCGAACTCGTCCATGTTCGTCTTGCCCACCGAGATCGCGCCGGCATCGCGTAACCGACCGACGACCGTGGCGTCGTAAGGAGGAATCAGCGTGTCCAGCATTCGCGACCCGGCGGTCGTGCGAACGCCTCTGGTCATCAAGACATCCTTCAGCCCGATCGGCAGGCCGGTCAGAGGAGCGGTTGCGTCCCCGCTGGCGAGGAGCTCGTCCGCCTGTTCAGCCTCGGCGAGCGCCGACTCCTCGGTCACGGTGACGAAGGCACGCACCCGATCATCGGTGGCGGCGATCCGGTCGAGAAAGGCCCGGGTGAGCTCTTGCGATGTGACCTCACCGGTACGCAGACGCTTCGCGCCCTCGGCGAGCGTAAGTGTCGGCAGATCGTCGGAAATGGTCGCGCTCATGATTGATCGAGCACCGCGTGGACTCGGAAGTAATCGTCCTCCCGTTGCGGGGCGTTGGCGAGGACCTCCTCGAGCGGCATGGCAGGCTCGGAGGCGTCGTCGTCCTGGACGTTGAGCAGGTCGGCGCCGTTGTTGGTTGGCGGGACGCCCTCGGTGTCGACCTCCGACAGCGCATCGATGTGCGAGAGGATGCTGGCCAACTCGCTGCGGAACTCTTCGACTTCCGTTTCCGTCAATTCAATACGCACCAGCGATGCCAGGTGTCGCACCTGCTCGCTCGTGAACTGCGTGGCGTCGGCGTCGGGGCTGTCGGACATCGGGGCAGACTCGCCGGGATCGCTGCGAAGCGCAACGGCTGGATACCGCTGGGTCAGAGGCAGCGTATCGCGGGTCACCGTTTGGGTGGACGGTCTGAAGG
>JAPPBK010000396.1 GCA_026705105.1 Chloroflexota bacterium
CAGGGTCAGTGCCAGCTTTGAGCCATCAATCGAGACATCGGTGACGGTCCGTCCGCTGTCGCCGCTCAGACTGAACGATGTCGGGGCGACCGTGGCCATCGCGTCCAGCGGCTGATCGAACCTGACAGTGAGCGTCGCGCCGTTGCCGACGACGCTCTCGAACGTCGGCGCGACATCGGTGACGTTGGTCACGGCCCCGGAAAAGGACGCGACCGCCTCGGCCTCGGCCGTCGTCAGCGGCGAATTGCTCGGCGCCGCGTACGTCAGCGTGTACGCCACACCCTCCCTCAGCGAGCTGCCGAGTTCAAGGCGAATCGTGTTTGACTCCAGCGAGAGCTCGCTCACCGTCGGATGACCCTCGCCCAGCGAAAACGCCGAGGTTGCAGGCTTGGAGTCGGTTTCAAGTGGCTTCGAGACCGTGACTACGATCTCGTTCTCGTCGCCAACGATGGAGCGCACCAACGGCTCCGGCGTTTCGTTGGTCACTGCCAGCGCTGCCCACGATTCGACATACAGCGCTAGACCGATGCGCTTGAGGCCGCCGGTCTCGGGCTTGGCGTAGGTGAGCGTGATCGCATCGTTGTGCCCGACGGCGGCGCTCATCGCGAGTGTGACGTTCGCGCCGGAGATGGAGACCGCTGACACGGTCGCGGTCGTCCCGCCAAGGCTGAACGCGCTCGCGGCAGGCTGCGATGCGCCATCAAGCGAACGGTCGAACCCGAACACGAGCGTCGCCCCGTTGACAGTGGCCGAGTCAGGTCGGGGCACGCCGTCGGCGTTGTTGGTCACCGACTCCGCAGACCATGCGTCGACCAGGTGACCACCGCTCAGTGCCTGGAGTTTGCCATCAGCGGAAGCCGTCGGCTTGGTGTAGGCGACCGTGATCGTCTCGCCCACGTCCGCCTTCGGAACAAGTGTGAGCGAGACGGTCGTCCCGCTGACTGTCACGCCGCCAACCGATGCCGTGCCGCCGCCAAGCGTAAACGCGGTCGCCGCGGGCAATCCTGCCGACGTCTCCAGCAGCGCAGCGCTCATCGTGAGCGAGAGCGTGCCGCCGGCGGCGTCGATCGAGGCCGAGACGAACGTTGGCGTCGGATCCGGAGTCTCGTTCGTCACTGCCAGCGAGGTGAAGGACTCGGCGACCAGCGCCTGGCCGGCGCGCCTGATCCCGCCGGTCTGGGGCTTGACGTAGCTGACCGCGATCTCGTCGTCGTGAGTGACCGCCGCGCTCAGCGTGAGCGTGACCGTCGATCCAGTGATTGAGGGCGCGCTGACGGTCGCGGTCGCCCCAGCGACGGTGAACGCCGACGCCAACGGCGTCGACATGGCGTCGAGCGAGCGGTCGAAGCTGATCGTGAGCGTCGCGCCATTGACCGTCGCCCCGGTCGGGCGCGGGACTCCATCGGCGCCATTGGTCACCATCTGCGCGGTCCACGACTCGACCAGGTGGCCGCCGCTGAGCGACTGCAGTTTGCCGACCATCTCGCCGGTCGGCTGAGCGTATGCGACGGTGATCGACTCGCCGACGTCTGCCGGTGGAGCGAGCGTCAGCGAGACGGTCATGCCGCTGACTGATACGCCGCCAACCGCCGCCGTCCCGCCGCTGAGCGCAAACGCCGACGCCGCGGGGATCCCTGCCACTACCCCCAGAACGTCAGCGCTCAACGTGATCGAGAGCACGTCGCCGGCAGCGTTGATCGCCGCCGAGACAAACGTTGGCGCGAGACTCGGGGTGTTGTTGGTCACCGCCAGATTGCTGAAGCCGTCGGCGTCAACCGTGTTGCGTCCCTCGATCCGCGGCGGGCTAGCGGGTTTCGCGTACGAGACGGTGATCGTCGAACCGGCGCTGACCGCCGGCGAGAGCGTCAACGATACGACCGCGCCGCTGAACGAGGCGGCGCTGACCGTCACTCCCGACTGCCCGGCAATCGTGAAGGCGCTCGCCGGTGCGACAGCCTTGAGCGGGATATCGAACGTGATCGTCAGCGTCACGCCGTTGACTTCGGCCGCGTTGACCGCAGGCTTGGCCGTGGGCGTACTGCTTGTGAACTGAAACGACGAGATGTCGGCCACGTTGTGCTTGCCGTCGGCTTGGCGCAGTGGAGATTGATTGGGTTCGCCGTAGTTCAGCGTGTACGTCGGCGAGTTTCGATTGTGCAGAATGCCGGACAGCGTGAGCGTGACCGTCGCTAATGAGATGGACACCATCTCCACTGCGGGCGCGTGTTGGACGCCTCCGATCGAGAACGCGTCCTTGCTCGGTACGCTGTTCTCATCCAGCGCCTCGCTGAACGTCAGCGTCACGACTTCATACAACGCCGAGACCGACTTCAGGGTTGGCGGACTGTCGACGTTGTTGGCAACGTCGTAATCGTCTGCGAGCCAACTCTCGACCAGCTTTCCGCCCTGATCGAGATCCTGGAGCGGATAGTTCTCGTCGGCGCTGCTCCGGTCGTATGCGAGCGTGACGTCGTCACCCTGCTTGATCGCCTTGCTGCTGAGCTGCAGTTCGAGCCGACCGGGCGTTGTGGCCGGCGTCGCGAGGTCGTTGACGGCCTGCGTCTCGTCGTTGATCGACACAGTGAATGCGGAGAAATCCGACCACTGAAAGCTAATGTCCACGATCGCTTCGCAAAACGTTACGTGGATGTACTGGCCTGTGGCGTCGCTCTCGATTGACTCGACGGCCGGCGCGTGGTCGGTCGCGTTGCTCACCGAGAGGTCGGTGAAGTCCTGGAGCTCCGACCCAGACGCCGTGATCGACGATCCGGACCGCCCATAGCTGACTGTGATTGCCGTGGGGTTGCAATCGGCGTCGCCAACCGACTCCGCGAGCGTCAATGTGACTGTGGATCCGTTGACGCCGGCCGAGTTGACGCGCAGGTCCTCGCCTGCGGCCGACACTGTGAAATCCGAAGCGACGGCAGTGCTCGTTGTGTCCGCCTGGGCCGAGAGCGTGATCGTCAGTGAATCTCCGTTGACGCCGGCCGATGACGCGGTCAGCGTCGACTGGCCGTCAGCCGAGTCGCCGAGCAGCCACGATAAGGCCGACAACACGGCCAGCGAAGCCGCCAGCGCCGTCGTTGGGCGACAGACATAGCGCGCGATGCAACGGGGACCGGGGCCGGATCGCGGCCGTCTCACCGTCCAGGCTCGGGCGTGCCCACCGACGACGCGCGCGCGGTGCCGAAGATTGGGGCCTCGACAAGCCATGCGCGCATTGAGCGATCCCTCTCGGTGAGTCCCCGGCAGCTTGTCACAAGGATCCGTGCAAGGTCAGTAGAAATCGCGGCCGTGTCCGAAGCCAAACGCAAAAGACCGCTGTGCAATCCCTCGTCCTCCGCATAAGCGCGGGGAGACGTGGGTCGCTGGGGCTCCAGCTCGCGCTGGCCTCGCTCCTGGGCGCAGCGCTGTCCGGCTCGGCCCGGTTCAGGGACAGAGTGAGAGTCCGGGCATCTCGGCTATCGGTGTTGCTGAGGGCTCGGGCGACTTCGTAGCGGGCCAAACGAGCGAGGTGCACGTCAGCTGCTTACCCCAGGTAGCTGTGACGGGAACACCCCGCATCGCGCTCTCGATCGCCAGCGCCGCCCGCTACGCAACGTTCAACAGTGGTGAAAGCATCCTGAGCGGCTTTGGAACCACATCGCACGAGTTGTTCGACTACACCGTGCGAGCCGGAGACTATGACGGAGACGGGGTGTCCGTTGAAGCCGGCTCATTCGAGTAGAACGGCGGCGCGATCGCGACCGCTGATGACTCTCGCTGCACCGAGCTCTGCTCGAGCCCAAGCAGTGGTTGACCGCCATCCGCCACCGCAAACAACGTCCCCGCTACCGGCTCCTCGACTGGCGCATGGACCTGGGCGATACCCGGTGCGTAGACCCTGGTGAGCGACAATGGCCGGGGCGGAGTTACCAGCTCTTGAAACCGCCTTCGAGCTCCGGCGCCGCGATGCAGCCCGCGACCTTGAGCGTGTAAATCTGTTCGGGCGGGAATCCAGAACTCCATCGCGTACGCAACGCTTCGTTGAGGAAGGGCCAGACTGAGTTCCCATTCCTGATCCGCCATCCTTCGGCACCCACGCTCGACCAGGACTCGTACACCGACCGCAGTCCGGCCAACATCGCCTCGTGGAAGAGCCAATACGTGACCATCGACTATGCCCAGCGACTCGTGACTGTGACCGGACAGCCGGTCTCGCTGACCGTGCTCGAGTACCGCCTGCTGGTTGAGCTCTCCACACACGCGGGACGCGCGCTCAGTCATGAGCGACTGGTCGGGGCCAGGTCTGGGGACCGTCCAAAGCCCAGGACACAGGCCCCGTCCGCAACCTCGTCCAACGTCTGAGACGCAAGCTTGGCGACGACCCCGCCGATCCCAAACTCATCCTCTCCGAACCGCGCTTCGGCTACCGGATGGCTCCGCCGGAGTCGATGGAACGGTTGAGCGCCTAAGCTGACGCTGGCTTTATGTCCGCTTCAGCTTTGCACAGCGACCATCTCTGACCAGCAGCCCCCAGATCGACTTGTTTTGCACTGACACTGCACGGCTTCGTGTGTGACAGTAAAGCTCAGGGGCTTTGCCCGATCTTGAATCTGACCCTGAGGCCAACCTCCGTGTCCGATCCCTACGGCTACGCAGACACTTCCCTCCCCCAGTCGTGTCGCCTTGGTGAGAGCGATTGGCAGGACGCTGCTGTCGCTACCTGCACTACCTGCGGCAAGCGCCGACCGATGTGGAGCGGCGCTCAAGAAACCGGTTGGGATCGTGCTCATCGCCTACCGGTCATCAATCGTTGTCGGTCCGGCACCCGGCGTCCCCGACAAATGGCGCGTTGTGCTCGTCCGCCCATCCATACTCCGAAGAGACGAGGGTAGGCACTCCATGGATTGACGCGATCACGCAGGTACACGGAGCACCGGGAGCAGAGGGACGTCGCATGTTTGGACCGCGAATCAGAAGCTGGAAGCAGTTTGCCACAGGCGTGCTTGCCGGAGCGGCGTTGGTTGGGGCACTGGCCGCCGGCCTTGTCTACGGGGCTTCGAGCGGCGAGAGCGAAGCCCGGGTCGTTGCGCTGAAGCACGAGGACGGAAGGGTTGAGGTCGGCCTGCAACAGCGGGATATCGGCGGAGCCTGGGGCGACACGCAGCGCCCCGATGCCCGCTTCCTGGCTCCGAATGCGGACGTCGGTCGGCTCTACCACAGTTCGCCGGTGGCGTTGGCCGCGGCAGCGGACGAATCGATCACGACGTCCCTGCGCCGCGCCGATTTCGCCGCGTTGGGACACGCGGCCGCCCAGAATCATCAGGCCGGGGCCAAGCTCATCTGTCTCAGTCTCGACCGCTACGACGAGGGCCGCGGCGCCTACTGCGACGCACTCCGAGATGCGCATCCCGATGATGTGACCGTGTACGCCCTCTCGAATCCAGGCGAGGTCGCCGCCCTGGTCGGCGCCAACGCGGAGGCGCTCGCCTCGGGCGCGAGCCTGACCACGGCCAGCACGCAGGCGTTCGTCGTTGCCAGAGAAGTGCTCGCCGGACTGGGGATGACGGGTGTGAACGTCACGATACCGCCGGTATCCGCCGATGCCGTGAACGCGGGCGTCGGCAGAGACGATCTGTTCTGCCTGGTGCATCACGGCGGCCCTGACGACATCTTCTGGGGCATCGCTCGAGGCACGGCCTGGCTGGCCGCCGAGAGCGACCGCATGAACTTGCGCGTCGTCCGTGGCGCAACCGGGGTCCCACCTCGTTGTCGACCGAGACCGACGGAACCAAGCCCTCGGCAGCTGGCTGG
>JAPPBK010000031.1 GCA_026705105.1 Chloroflexota bacterium
GGTCGGCCAATGGTAGCCGTCTGGCGTTGGTGCTCCCTCTTGCCGCCGATGTTCGCCGCGCCGGAACCGGCAAGCGGCGCAGTCTGCCCGGAATTCGGGAACGGCCGCTCCCGCGCAGGCTTGCCGTGAGCCAGAGGTCCCGCCCCGGCGTCTTCGTCCCCATGTGAGCTCCACGTCCCTCGCCCGCCGGTCACCGGAAGCATCCTTCGCCCCTCCGTTCACGCCGCGCTGGGTCAAGAGGCGGGTGAGGGCGGCGTGGTTCGACGGTCCTTCAGCAGGGTCTCCTCGCCGGCGAGATCCGGCTCCCCGCAACCGGCCAGGATCGCCGCCCGCGCGGCGTCGCGGAGCGCGATTGCGGCGTCGAAGCCATCCTGCTCCGCGAACAGCGGGGGGCCCACCGTGACCTGCACGTCGCCGGGGCGGGGAAACCACTGTCCGCCGCGCAGGATCGTTCGCGTCCCGTGCAGCGTCACCGGCACCACGGGCGCCCCGGCGGCAGCAGCAGCGGCGAAAGCGCCGAGCTTGAAGGCAAGCAGACCGGGGCGGCGGGTGAGGGTCCCTTCCGGGTAGATCACCAGCCGGCGGCCCGCCTGCGCCGCCTTGACGACGTCGTCCATGTCGCCCTGGCCGCGGGCGTCGTCGAACCGCTCCACGAACAGCGCGCCGACCCGGCGCAGGAACGGCCCGGCGATCAGCTGCGATGCCAGCTCCGCCTTGGCGACAAAGGCGGTCTCGTCGGGCAGGGCCGCGACGAGCACCAGGCTGTCGAGATAGCTGCAGTGATTGGCCACCAGGATGGCGCCGCGTTCCGGAACGGACTCGCCGCTCAGCGTCAACCGCGTGCCGGTGAGCTTCAGCATGGCCCGCGCGGCCGCATGGATCACCTTCCAGCGCCAGGCGCGCCGGGGCAGCACGATCACCAGCGGCCAGACAACCAGCGCCAGCGCCACCAGCACCCCCCACCAGTAGCCCGCGAATGCGCGGCCGAGCGCCAGGCGACCTCCGGCGCGCAGCCTTGCCGCCGTGCTCGAAAGCCACAGGCCGAGCAGTTGCTGCCACAGCGCGGGGGCGGCTTCGTGGAGACGACCCTCCAGGTAGCGCGCGCGGGTGGCGGCGCGCCGGAGCTTGCCGCTCGAGGTCTTGAGCACGGCGCGGGGCGGCGCCAGGACGACGTCGTCCGGCGCGATGCCAGCGATATCCACCGCCGCGGCCTCGATGCTCTGCCGTAGCCGCTCACGGGCAGGCCCGTCCTCCTCGCGGGTTTCGGCGACCACCACCAGCCGCTCGGCGCGGGCGGCCCCGGCGGCCGCGAAGACTGCAACGCAGCCACGCCGGATTCCGGGAAGGTCGCCGATGGCGGCTTCCAGCTCGTGCGGATGGATGTTGCGGCCACCGCGGATGATGATGTCCTTGATCCGGCCCGTCAGATACACCTCGCCCCCGGCGACGTAGGCCAGGTCGCCGGTCTCGAGCCAGTCGCCGTCGAAGAGTTCGCGTGTCGCCTCTGCGTTCTCGTGATAGCCGACGGTCGACGAGGGACCGTTGAATTGCAGCCGCCCTTGGCGGCGCTCGGGCACTTCGCGGCCGGTATCGTCGACCACCCGGAACTGATGCCCGCTGAGCGGCGAACCACACGCCACGATCTCGATCGCGTCCTTGTGCTCGGTCGTCACCGGTACCGCATGCGACCGCTCGATCAGCGCGGTCCGGTCGACCCGATCGGCGAGCAGCCCCCGGCCGGGCCTGGGAAAGGCCAGCCCCACGCTGCTTTCGGCAAGGCCGTAGACAGGGGCGAGCGCCTCGGGATCGAAGCCGTGGGGCGCGAAGCGCTCGCAGAACGCCCGGACGGACGCCGCCCGCACCGGTTCCGCCCCGTTGACGACCATGCGGGCCGAGCTGAGATCGAGGCCCTCGATCGCGCTGTCCTCGATCCGCCCGACGCACAGGTCGAAGGCGAAGTTGGGCGCACCAGAAAGCGTTCCCCGCCGGGCGTGGATCTCCCACAGCCAGCTCTCCGGGCGCGCCAGGAAGATGAGCGGCGACATGATCGAAACCGGCACCGCAAAATGGAGGCTGCCGAGCCACGCGCCGATCAGGCCCATGTCGTGGTAGAGCGGAAGCCAGCTCACGAACACGTCGCGGTCGGGCTCGACTTCCATCGCCTGGCCCATGGCACGAATATTGGTCAGCAGATTGGCGTGGCTCAGCACCACGCCCTTCGGATCGCCGGTGCTGCCCGACGTGTACTGAAGAAACGCGACGTCTGCCGCATCGCGTGCCGGGGCAGCGGCCGCTCCGCCGCGCCCAAGAAGTCCCTCGACGGTCTCGACGGACCGAAGGCTCGCGACCTTCGAGCGCAGGAAGGTCGCGAGTACGCGCGCCTCCGGAACGGTGACCAGAATCTCGGCTCCCGCGTTGGCGAGGATCACGGACTGCCGGCGCAGGTGATCCGCGAGCTGCGAAGGCCGCGCCGGAGGATAGATCGGAACCGGCACGCATCCGGCGTAGAGGATCCCGAAGAAGGCGTGCAGAAACCCGGCGCAGGTGGGCAGCATCAGCGCGACGCGGGTGCCGGGCGTCGCTCCCGCATTGAGGATTCCGCCGGAGACGGCGAGAGCCGTTTCGCGGAGGCTCGTGTAGGTGATGGTCTCGAGATGGTCTTCCCGTTCCCTGAGCCAGGCGTGGACGCGGTCGGGATGCGCGACGGCGTGCCAGTCGAGCACCTCAGTGAGGGTCGCCGCGGCGCTTGGTATCGCTTCGACGGGACCCTGGTCTGTGTCCGCCAGGGGCGGCGGGGTTGCGCGTCCGTGTCGCCCGCCGGCCGTTTCCATCGCGCGCCAGAGATCGGCCGGGGTTTCGGCTTCTGCCAGCGTTGATCCGGGAAGGCGGACCGAGAAGGTCTGCTCGATGCGGGCCAGCAACTCGGTGCGCCCCAGGCTGTCGAAACCCAGATCCTCGCTTAGCCTGCTCTCGAAGGTAACGCGCGGGGTGTCGCTCGCGGAACGAAGCTCACGCGACAGCGTCGCGATCAGGTGCAGCAGCTGCGCTGCATCGTCGGGGCCGGTCTTGCCGCTACGTGATCCTGTGCCGCCGTTCTCCATGGCCAAGCCAATCTCGCATGCCCGGCCGGCCTGTCAACAACCATTGGAGATGACGCCGTGGTGTGGGCATCAGCGCGAGGGCTGTGCTGCAATCAGTCGCGTTGGGAACTCTGGTTATTTCGGTCGTAGCTTATGTAGAGCAATCGCTCGAGCGCGTAACGGGTAAGGAGAAACTGAAAATCGATCTGTTCGGCGCGGGCGCGCGCGAGCAGTCGGGCGCGCACAGAGGCGCCGATATTGCGAAGCTCACGTGCCATCGGTGACCATCGCTTCGACATAGGGCCGCATCACGGACCAGACGCGCGTCGTGCGAGCGAATTCCCAGAGCTGGTCGGAAGTGATGCGGCCGCTGCGGAGACCCTCGCGGAGCCCTTCCAGCGCGATGTCGAGGCCGATCTTGTTGCGATACCGGAAGCAGTCGACGATTGATTTGGCGGGCTCGAATATAGGGACCTCGATACCCTCGATGAGATGCCGTTTCACGCCTCCGGCCAGGGCGTGACCGCTGAACCGCACGAAGCGGACCGGGGGGTATTCGAGGTTGGGTTTCCATCCGGTGCGGTCGATGGCCATCCACACGGCCGAAGGCATTTGTAGAGTCAGTTCATGAAACTGCAGCGCGGATGTGAGGCAGATCACGCCCTTTGGCACGAGAGCGGAGGCTACCGCAAGGCTGCGCCGGGGATCCGGATTCGCGTTGGCCAGTTGGTATAGGCCTCGGGCCACACGTACGACAGTCCCGTCCCGAACTAGGCGGGCTACCGTTTCTGCGCCGACTCCAGCGTCGCGTAGATCGGGCATGCGCACTAGCCCCTGGCGACGAAAGTGGCGCAGGGCCGTGTCGCGCTGCTTGGCTGGCTTTTGTGACATAGTCTCATCGTTTTTGATCAATTGCAGAGGATATATCACGTTTCTGCCGAGGAATCACGGTTCATGGCACGGAAGGCACCGGGAAAGGCGCACCGAAGGGGTCTGACGCATCTGCAGATCGTGGACATGTTTCGCGACGAGGACACCGCCTACGCTTGGCTTGGAGATGACACCGTGGTGTTGGCGTCAGCGCGAGGGTTGTCCTGCAATCAGTCGCGTTGGGAACTCTTGTTATTTCGGTCGTAGCCTATTGAGATGGGCGTCGATCCGTTCCGTTACCTGCCTGCGTTGCGGCAGGTGGTGCTTCTCTCTCTCCCACACTTCATGGAACCGCTCCACCGTTTGTCGAGCAGTCTTGAGCACCGGTGTCTCAGGCAGACAGGCCTTGGCGGCCAGGTAGGACAGTTCGTCGCTTGTGTAGCCGTCGAAGCGTTTTGTTCTTGCGAATTTGAGCGCCGCGTTCTCGTCCTCGATATAGGGAATGGTCGAGACAAGATCGTAGGCCGGCGACAGCGCTGGAGTCCGTTTGTCTGGATAAGTCAACGACCAGTTCTTCAGATGCATGTCGGCGTTGCCGGTCAAGGTGCAGAAGGTCAACCGCCTGATGAATTCTTCCACGTCGGTCTCGCCGGTCTCCGTTCCAAGTACGGTTGCGATATTGCGGTAGCTCGCCCTGTCATATTTCTTCTCGGGGTAGACGCCGAAGACCTGCGCGAAGTCCTCCGTGTGGACGGGCCCGTCCGGTGTGCGGTCAAAACGCTTGATCACAAGGGCCTGTCCTTTGAGATCGCTGATCCCCTTTGGCAGGTTTCCGATCGCTTCCACATCGATGAGCCGAATCTCGGGCACATCGATACCGACCTGTCGGGCCAGGGTAAGGAGCGCATACTCGTTCTCGGATAGGCCCTCAAATCGCAGGGAGGGCAGTTTGACGATCCACGAACCGCCGACGCCGGATGCCGGTATGGTCAGGCCCTTGTTGGATCGGTCGGTCTGGACCGCCGAGAATTTCAGCTGCACGCCTGCGAGCGAAAAGCGGAGCGCACTCGCACGCTTCCGTTTGGTGTCTTCGACGCTGTCGTCCTTCTGGCCAGGCGGCCATTCTTCGCCATCCGCGGAATCGACCGTGATCGCGCCCGAGAGGTCGTGACCCAGGGCCCAGAGCAGATGGAACTCGCGCTCCTGCTTCACACCGGCAAGGCCGGCGAGACATGTCCGTAGATATCCCTCGGGCAGCAGGTTCGAAAAGAAGGGCAACAGGCGCTTCTGCTTGACGGGAAGCTCAGTAATCAGTTGCCCGTACTGGTCCTTGAACGCCAGTCCAAGAGTCGGACGATTCTCGTCGACGATGTAGTCGTCCGTAAAGCTGAAGAGCGTGCGGTCGCCGCCGACATGCGCCAGCGTGCCGATCGTTTCGCCATAGAGATTGACGTTGAGGACGGAGACGTCAGCCATCGTCGTTCTCCCTGTCATCATCAAGGCGATAAGCCGGTCGAGGCGGCGATGGCTGCTGGGATTGGGCGTGCACGAGTCGGTCGCGCAAGTTCTGTACGGCGCTCGCCACTCTGCGTAGTGCCTCCAGGTGTTCCGGTGGAATTCCTGCCGTCTCGTGGATCGCCTCCAGCTGCTTTACGGATCCATGCCGTGCTTTCGCAAGATTCTTGTACGTCTGTTGCAGCTTGCGAAAGCGCCTGCCTACATCCCGCAGCGCTTCCAGTTCCTTGTCGACGTCACGTAACGTTCTGAGGGCGTGGAGGTTGTCCTGGAGTTGCTTCAGTTCGCTTAGGCCGGGATAGATGGTGCTGAGGTCCCTGACG
>JAPPBK010000177.1 GCA_026705105.1 Chloroflexota bacterium
CGACAACTGATCACGCATATCCAGGACAACGACCAGGGCGCCCGCGATCGTGTCACTCCCGAGCTGCGCCAGGAGATTGTCGACCGCTACGTCGAGACCGAGACGCTCTATCAGTTCAGCTTCCGCATCATCTCGATGCAGTCGGCCGGCCTGGTGCCGAACTACGAGGCCTCGACGGCCAAGCTGTTCGCCTCGGAACTCAGTCAGCGGCTGGCGTTGACCGCGACCAAGGTCTTCGGTCTCCACGCCCAGCACTGGAGCGACGCTCCCCCTGCCAGCACGTTCACCCGCAACTACGTCGGCATGGTCCCCGCAACGATCCGCGGAGGCACCTCCGAGGTCCAGCGCAACGTCATCGCCACGCGCGGTCTCGGCCTGCCGAGGGCCTAACGCACGTTCGAGCGTCAGCCGACCTGCACGTATCCTCCACTGAGATGCGACAGTGCAGGGTGTCTCCATGACCAACGATGAACACCTCCTCTCCGATCTGCGTGTGATCGAGGTCGGCAATGAAGTTTCCGCCTATGCGGGCAAACTGCTGGCGGGGCTTGGGGCGGATGTGATCAAGGTCGAGCCGCTCGAGGGCTGTTCGACTCGGCAGATTCGGCCGTTCTACGAGGACGAACCAGGGCCCGAGCGGTCGCTGTTCTGGTGGCACTACAGCATCGGCAAGCGGTCGCTGACGCTTGACCTCGCGGGAGCAGAGGGACAGGCGCGGCTGCTGCAGCTTCTTGCCACAGTCGACCTGTTTCTGGATGCACGCCCGAAACCGGAAGTCGACGAGATAGGTCCTGACGAGGACGCGATCCGCGAAGCCAACCCGGAGATCGTGATCGCGCGGATGTCACCCTTCGGCGACTCGGGGCCGTGGGCCGGCTATCGCGGCTCCGACCTCGTGCACCTGGCGCTGGGCGGGCCGATGATGAACTGCGGCTATGACCCACAGCCCGACGGCACGTACGACACGCCGCCGATCGCTCCCCAGATGTGGCAGGCCTACCACATCGCGGGCGAGCTTACGGTGATGAACGCAATCGGCGCGCTGATCGACCGCGGCCGCTCCGGTCGGGCGCAGACGCTGCATACGGCGGTTCACGACGCGGTCGCCAAGAACACGGAGCTGGACCTGATGAGCTGGGTCTACCGGCGGGCGCGGTTTTATCGTCAGACCTGCCGGCATGCGATGGAGCAGGTCTCGCCGCTGCCGATGATCGGGCCGACCAAGGACGGTCGCTGGGTGATGGCGCTGCCGCGCGGCCGCTCGCAGTCGCTGATCGACTTCCTCGACCGCTACGACATGTCGGCCGATCTCAAGGAAACGCCAGCGGAGGCGGGCGGGGCGAGCACTCGTTCTCGCGGCGAGACGGCGGCGCACCTGCAGGAAGTGTCGCAGCGGCTGATCCGCAAGTTCCGCTTCGAGGATGTGCCCTGGCGCGATGCGCAGGACCTGGGCCATCTCTGGGCCCCGCTGCGCAAGCCGCACGAAAACGCGCTCGATCCGCACTGGTGGGAGCGCGGCAGCTTCGCAACGGTTGAGCATCCCGAGCTTGAGAAGGAATTCGTCTACACGTCGAGCAAGTGGGTGTCGTCGGAGACGTCGTGGAAGGTGGGTCCTCGGGCCCCGCTGTTGGGTGAGCACAACGTGGAGATTCTGGCTGAGCTGGCTGAGCGGAAGCCCCCCTCTGCCTTCGGCATCTCCCTCCGCGGAGCGGGGGGAGAGGGGAATGGAAACGCAGCCTCTCCGCAGAGCGGGGGAGAGGGGAACGCGAGGTCGCGGTGGGGGACGGCGTTTCCGCTGGAGGGCGTGCGGATTCTCGACTTCACCTGGTGGCTGGCCTCGGGCGGGGCGCCTCGGTTTCTCTCGGCGCTGGGCGCCGAGGACATCAAGGTCGAGTGGCACCAGAACATGGACCTACGCGTCGGCATGGCGCAGTTCCCCGAGGGCGGCAAGGCGGCGCGACAGGAACTGGGCGTTGGCGATGCGCCGCTGCCGCCCGACAACTCGACGATCAACCGTTCGGGACAGTTCAACGACTTCCACGCCGGGCACCGCGGGCTCTCGCTCAATCTGCGTGACCCGCGCGGGCTGGAGATCGCCAAGCGGCTGGTCGCGGCTTCCGACATCGTGGCCGAGGGCTTCTCGCCCGGCGTGATGGAGCGCTGGGGCCTGGGCTACGAGGTGATGAAAGAGATCAAGCCGGACATCATCTACCTGTCGCAGTCGGGCATGGGCCAGGTCGGCGTCTACGGTCGGTACCGCACGGTCGGGCCGATTGCCGCATCGTTCGCCGGCGTCTCAGAGCTGTCGGGGCTGCCTGAGCCGTACGCGCCTGCCGGCTGGGGCTATAGCTACCTCGACTGGTTCGGCGCCTACAACCTGGCCAACGCGATGATGGCCGCGCTCTACTATCGCGACCGCACCGGCAAAGGCCAATGGATCGACTCCTCGCAGGTCGACGCGGGCATCTACCTGAACGGCACCTCGGTGCTGGAGTGGTCGGCCAACGGCACGATCTGGCAGCGCTACGGCAACCGCTCGCCATACAAGCCGGCCGCGCCGCACGGCGCGTACCGCTGCCGCGACGACGTTGAGTCCAGCGACCGCTGGATCGCGTTCGCCTGCTTCGACGAGTCGGACTGGCTGGCCTTGCGGCGGGTGATGGGCGATCCCGAGTGGGCGTCGTCGGAGCGCTTCGCTTCCCTGGCCGACCGTCTGGCCAACCAGGAAGAACTGGACGAACGAATCACCGAGTGGACGCGCGGGCATGACCGTTGGGAGCTGATGACGCGGCTGCAGGAGGCGGGCGTCGCCGCCGGTGTCTGCCAGGACGCCCAGGACCGGCTGGAAGTCGACCCGCAGCTCGCCCACCTCAACTGGCTGACCGAGGTCGAGCACTCGGAGATGGGCGCCTGGCCAACGAAGGAAGTCCCGGTCAAGTGGAGCCAGACCCCGCCGTTTATGGGCGGCCCCATCGACCGGGGCGCCCCCTGCTACGGAGAGGACAACCACTACGTCCTCGGCGAGCTGCTCGGCATGAGCACGTCGGAGATCTCGCGTCTGGCGGACGACGGCGTGATCGCCGAGGGTTTGACGTCAGTGTGAGCGCTACAACAACGTCGGTTGGCTAACCTCTGGCGTCGGCGCTTCGCGCGTCAAGGCTTCGTCGATCGCTGCGATCAGCTCTTCCTCAGACGACGCAATCCACACGCGCGGTTTCGAGAGCCACAAGTCGACGTGAGCACGATCACGGTCGGAGTCGGACCAGCCAATCACGACTGGCATCTCGCGTTTGATCGCCTTCTTCACTGCGTCGTGGGTGCCGCCGCTGTCGCCCGGGTCAATGGCGACGAGCACCACTCCGAGTGCGCAAATGAGATCGTTGCGTTGCATCGCCCGCCAGACGGTCCAGCCGGCGTTCGACTCGAACTGCGAGACGGCAGTCAAATGCTGCTCAAGCTCATCCCGCGGCTCGATCACCGCTCGGAGTTCGCGTCGCAGTCGGAATCGCCCCAGTCCTTCAGCCAGCACGGCGATGGTGTGTCCGCCTGCCTCGACGCAGGCGACGTGACCGGCCATGTCGACGCCCTTCGCGTAGCCACTCACGAGCGATAGATCGGCCTGAGCGGCGAACATGCCCACTGCGTTCGCAAACGCAATCCCATCAACTCCTGCGGCCCGTGAGCCGCATAGGGCGATGCCGGGCTCGCGAAGCCGACTCCCGTGGCCGTGTACTGCAAGATTGTTGAAGGTGGGCTCGACTCCCGAAGCCGCAGATTGAGTGGTGGTCATTGCTCCGCCTGTCAGCAGAATGGTACGTCGAAGCCCTCGACCTCGAGCGTCTCGGGCAACTCGTCCGGCCAGTTGTCCACACCGGCCGGCAATCCGTTGCAGTCTCGGGCGGTCTTGGTCAGCGCGAGACAGATGACCGCGGTCGCGCCCGCGCGTCGAAGCGCCGTGAGCCCCGCCATCATCGTGTTGCCGCTGCGATAGATGTCATCGACAAGCAGCACGCGACGCCCGAAGGCGTCCCTGTCGGCGTTCATCATCGCGCCGAGCGACCTGGCGCTAGACATCGTCGAACCAGACTGCCCCTTCTGCGGCCTCTGGTTTCGCGACCGCAGCCATAGTCGTCGCAGTCCAAGCCTTCCACCGATTGCGTCCGCGAGCGCAGCGGGTAAGTCGAAGTCCTTCGGCTTTGTTCCCGGTATCGCTGCGACCGCGTCCACCGAGCGAATCACCGGGTGCGCTGCCAGCCAACTCAGCGTGGCGTTCCGGACTTGCTCCACTGCTTCAGGCTCGGAGGGGTTGCTTTGTCCGTAATCTTTGGCCCGTTCGACGAGGTCGCCAAGTTGTGAACGTTCCTTGATGTCGGCGAACCAGTGCAGTCCCATTGCATGTGACATGACGGCCTCGTCATCGATTGTCACACTGCCCCGAAGGAGTTCCAGGAACAATCGAGTCGACTCAAACTGTTCCGGGCGACCGGACGTGAGCAGAATCGTCCCGGGCGGCGCGCCTGCCCGAACGTCCACCCCTGCCGGCAAGGCTCGCTTCAACAGCGTGTTGAAGTGGTCGAGCATGAACATCGGACGGGTCGTGACGATAAGGCTCCACTCGCCGGCTGTCCGACTCGAACGAATCTCAACGATGCGACCACAGTCGGGCATGCTGCACAGCGCCTCCCGACCAGATAATAGCACATGTGTACTGTTGAGGTTCGATGAGGACGGCGAGCTACAACGATTCGTACAGCGCGTCGATTAGCGCGGTGCAGCGTTGATCATGCGCAACCTCGGTGCCCATCTGGTTCATCGTGTAGCCGAAGCCGATTTCGGCGTCGAGGTCGGCGTAGCCGAGGGAGCCTCCGGCACCGGGGTGGCCGAATGCTCTCGGGTTGGGGCCGTAGGGGGTGGACTGTCCGGTCAGGGCCCAGCCGAGGCCGAAGCGGGTGTTGATCCCGATGCAGGTGTCGGGGCCGTTGGTCTGTTCCTCGATGCCGCGTTCGATGGTCTCGGGATTGAGCACGTGGACGCCGTCGATCGCGCCGCCGTTGGCTGCGCCTCCGTAGATGCGTGCGAGCGCGCGGGCGGTGGCGTGACCGTTGGCGGCGGGGATCTCGGCGGCTCGCCAGTCGCGGCGCGAGGCCATCGCGGGTCCGCCGGGGTTGAATACGGGCGGATTGATCACGGCGACGATCCCGACGCTGTCGGGGTCGCCGAAGAGGTCGCTGGTGGGCGGGAACTCAGCCGCGATCTGAGGTTCGATCACGGTTGAGATGCGGGCGTCGAACTCGGGACCGGTGCCTATGTGAGCGTCGAGTCCGAGCGGCGCGGCGAACTCCTCGCGGAAGTAGGTACCGACCGAGCGGCCGTCGATGCGGCGGATGACCTCGCCCACGAGCCAGCCAAAGGTCATCGCGTGATAGCCGTGCTGCTCGCCCGGTGTCCACCAGGGCTCCTGCTCGGCCAGGGCCGAAGTCATGGTCTCCCAGTTGAACATGTCCTCGGTGACGAGCTCGCGCTTGACGGCGGCCATGCCCGCCTTGTGGCAGAGCAGCCAGCGAACGGGGATGTCCTGCTTGCCGCCAGCGGCGAACTCGGGCCAGTACTCGGCGACCGGCGCGTCCAGGTCGAGCTTGCCCTCTTCGACCAGCCGGTGGGCGCAGAATGCGACCAGGCCCTTGGTCGATGAGTAGACGTTGACGAGGGTGTTGCGGTCCCACTCGCGCTCGCGCGATGCGTCGTACCAGCCGCCCCAGAGGTCGACAACCGGTTCGCCGC
>JAPPBK010000099.1 GCA_026705105.1 Chloroflexota bacterium
TTCAGTCCCTACGGGACAGCTTCCCCCCGGGGGGAAGCGGTTTAGGGTGAGGTTTAGATGTCCGCCTCGCAACACTCGACAAGCCCACCCACCAACAGGCAGCGCCTGGCGCTGGTGCTCAGCGGGGGCGGAGCTTCCGGCATTGTGCAGGTGCCATTCCTGGAGGAACTCGTCCGACGCGGCGTACGCCCCGACCTGATCGTGGGATCCTCGGTCGGCGCCGTCAACGGCGCGTTCCTGGCACTGCACCCGAACGACATTGACGGACTTGCGGAGCTCTGGATGGAGCTGCGCAGCACCCGACTCTGGCATCGCAACCTGCTCAGAATCGGGCGCAACCTCCTGACTCGCGGCACATCGCTGTACTCCAATCGTTTCCTCCGTGATCTGTTCAAGCATCACGTCACGATCGATGAGGTGTCGGCCACCGAAATCCCCATGTTCATCGGCACGACCAGCCTCTCCAGCGGTCGCAAGCACGTGGTATCAAGCGGTGAACTGCTGGCCTCCGTAATGGCCTCCATTGCCGTGCCGGGCCTGTTTCCACCGGTGCGGCTCGAGGGCGACTGGTGCGTCGACGGCGGGCTATCCTCCGGACTCGACCTGGAAACGGCGCTGTTCCAGGGCGCGACCCATACCCTGGCTGTCGACCTGGGCGTCCAACCGTCGCCGTACCGGCCGCGGGGCCTGGTCGACCTGTTGATGCGCTCGATGGAGATCGCCGTCCAGGAGCGAACCAAGGCGGAAATCGACCAGTTCGGTTCGGAAGTGCCCACGGTGATCTGGCGTCCGGGACTGCGGGCCGCATCGTTCGGCTCGTTCGACGACGTGGAGGAACTGTACGCCGCCGCCAAAGACATGGCCCCGGTCATGATCGACCAGGCGCTCGACGCTGAGGGCCGATGGCTGCCCGGCATCTACGAGGGCGTCGTCCCGGTGGCCAAGGTCTAGGGGGCGAGCACATGTCGGGCATGTCGAAGCTGAGAGTGCTCGACCTGAGCGAGACCGTCTCAGGCGCATATTGCGCCCGATTGCTGGCGACCGCCGGCGCGCAGGTCACGCTGGTCGAGCCGCTCGACGGGTCCGCGCTGCGTTCGCGACCGCCGCTGCTCAGTTCGTCCGAGCCTCGCCGCAGCGCCGCGTTCGAGTATCTCTCCGCCTGGAAGCGAGGCATCGCACTCGATCGGGGCGGCGATGCGGGGCGCAATGCGCTGTTGCGACTGCTCGACGCGGCGGACATCGTCGTCACTTCAATGCTCGCTTCGGAGGCGCTGGCGTTCGACGAAATCGCGCGGGAGTCGCGTCCAGCGCTGATCCACGTTTCGGCCACATCGTACGGTCTGACCGGACCGTGGGCCGGCTGGCGCTCGTCCGACCTGACCGACTGGGCCGCCGGCGGCTACCTCTACCTGACCGGCGATCCGCAGCGCGAGCCGCTGCAGGGCGCCGGGCCATGGGGGTCCTACGTCGCAGGCGTGACGGCCGCCGTCGGGGCGATGGCGGCGCTCTGGTCTCGCCGGGCGACCGGTCGCGGGCAGCTCGTCGACGTCGGCGCGATGGAGGCGATGGCCGCCTCGCACCAGTGGAGCCTGGTCATGTGGTCGCACCAGGGACGAATCAAGCACCGCGCCAACAATCGCCATGCCGAGGCGCATCATCCGGTCTCCCTGATGCCGGTTGGTGACGGCTGGGTCTGCATTGCCGCGCCCACGCTGGCGCAGTGGATCAATCTCTGCATCGCGCTCGATCTGCCCGAGATGGCGCACGAACCCCGCTACGCGACGGCCGGACTGCGATTCGACGCGGCCGAGGAGATCGACAACCGGTTCGCTCCGTTCCTCATGGCTCGCACCCGAACCGAGGTCGTTGAGCACCTGCAGTCGCATCACGTCCCGGCCAGCGCGGTGCTGGCGATGGACGAGGTGCTGGAGGACGAACAGCTCCAGGCGCGCGCGTACTGGGCATACCCGGATGCGCTTGGCGAATCAGCGAAGATGCCCGGCGTCCCGTTCACGTTGCCCTCGGCTCCCGAGTCGTTGCGAGCCGCTCCGGAACTGGGCGCCCACTCCGCCGAGGTCCTGGCCGAGAGCGGCTTCTCGGAAAGCGAGATTGCGCGGTTGGTCGAATCGGGCGTGGTGAAGCTGGGAGCGAACGATGGCTGAAGGCATGCTGTCGGGGATTCGCGTGCTGGAGTTCGGATACGCCTGGGCGGGACCGCTTGTAGGCCGGATGCTGGGTGACCTCGGCGCGGACGTGATCAAGATCGAGCAGGACAGCGCCCGCGGCGGCCGCTTGCCCGACGATCCGATGCTGCAAGCGGCGCTGCACGACTGGCGGCGCGGCGAGGAAGTTGAGCCCATGCTGCGCGCATCGGTCTTTCCCGAGGGCCAGCCGGGTTCGGACCCGTGGAACCGGGCCGGCATCTTCAACAAGCTCAACCGCAACAAGCGCGGACTCTGCGCCGACCTCAAGACGGAGTCCGGCAAGCGCATCTGGCGGCGGCTCGTCGAAGAGTCGGATGTAATCGTCGACAACTTCAGTCCGCGCGGCGTCAAGAGCCTGGGCATCGACTATGAGACCGTGAGTCAGTGGAACCCGCGCGTCATCTCCGTTTCCTGCACCGGCTACGGCCACAGCGGACCCTTCCGCCAGCGCGTGTCCTACGGTCCGGTGCTGGAGGCGCACTCGGGCGCGGCCTCGGCGACCGGCTACGCCGAGGGTGGACCGATGAAGATGGGCCACGCCTTCCCCGACCCGGTCGGCGGCCTGCATGGGACCTTCGCGGTGCTCGCCGCGTTGTGGGAGCGGGAAGAAACGGGGCAAGGCTGCTTTGTCGACCTCTCCCAGCTCCAGACCTACGCCGCGATCTCCGGCGAACTGCTGCTCGAGACCTCCGTCCAGGGACAGGCCCCGGCGCGCGGCAACCGCGCCCGGGACTGCGCGCCGCAAGGCGTCTACCGCTGCCGCGACGAGAGCCCCGACGCCCGAGAGTCGATGGACATGTGGATCGCGATCACCATCGAGGACAACGAGGCCTGGCGTCGCTTCACATCTCTGGTCGGCGATCAACGGCTCGAGAGCGAGCGATTCGCGACGGTCGCCGGTCGATTCGCAGAGCACGACGATCTGGACCGGATCATTTCGGAGTGGACACGCACGCAGGACCGCTCCGATCTCTCCGAACGTCTGCAGACTGTCGACCTTACGGCGCTGCCCGTGCTGACCAATGGCGACTTGATGCAGTCGCACCACCTGCGGGAGCGCGGTTTCATCGTCGAGTGGGATCAACCCGGCGTCGGCGTCTACGAGTACGGGGGCTTCCCGATCCGCTTCAGCGACCGGGAGCGACCCGAGATGCGCCCGGCGCCCGCCCTGGGCGGCGACAACCGCCGCATCTGCGAGGAGCTGGGCTTCTCTTCAGAGGAGATCGACAGATTCGTCGAGGACGGCACCCTGGCTGATGTACCCCCGCTAGTCGGCGGCCGCTAACCGCACTCAGTCCCTGCGTGACGCAGGGACCCGTTCCCCTTGGTGCAGGGGAGGCGTAGCGGGAACCGAGCGGGTTCCTGCGTAACGCAGGGACTGGAACCGGCTGTCTTCACAACGGGACGGCACAGCCGTCGGCGCGCGGATCACTGCCGCCCCAGAGAACGCCGGAATCGGGGTCCCGGTAGATGATCTGGCCCTTGCCCACGACGCCGGTGCGGATCGCCCCCGTCGCCGGCACTACTGGATGACCCAACTCGGCCAGACGCGCGAGTACCTCGACGCCGAACGTGTCCTCGACGTAGATACGGCCGTTGGGCGGCTCCTCGTACATCGAGATGCGCGGCGCGTCGATCGCCGTCTGCGCGTCCATGCCCCGGTCGATCAGGTTGACCACGACCTGGGTCTGGCCCTGGGGCTGATTCCAGCCGCCCATCACGCCGTAACTGGCGAACAGGCCGCCGTCGGGACGCGTGATCATCGAGGGCATGATCGTGTGATACGGCCGCTTGCCGCCGGCCAGCGCGTTGGGATGCTCGGGATCGTCAACGACAAATCCCGCGCCTCGGTTCTGGAGGCTGAATCCGCAATCACGCGGGACGATGCAACTGCCGAAGCCCTCGTAGTTGGAGTTGATGAATGAGCAGGCGTTGCCCTCGCCGTCGGCGGCCGACAGGTACACCGTGTCCGATTTGCCGGGCAGGAAGCCCGACGAGGCAAGCTCGATCGCCTGGTCCTCGCAAATGAGTTGACGTCGCTTCGCCGCATACGCCTTGCTCAGCATCTCGTCGATCGGCACATCCACCTGCGACGGATCGGCGATCAGCGCGCGGGCGTCGGCGAAAGCCAGCCGCAGCGACTCGATGATCAGGTGCAGCGCTTCGGGCGAGCGCGCCTCGAGCCGGTCGATCTCGAATCCCTCCAGGATGTTGAGCGCCATCAGCGTGGTGATCCCCTGACCGTTGGGCGGACACTCCCAGACCCGATGCCGGCGGTAGGTCGTCGAAATCGCGTCGTCGAAGGTGGAGCAATGGCCGGCGAGATCGCTGAGCGCCATCACGCCGCCGTGCCCCTCCAGCGCCTCGACGATGCGCTCCGCCGGTCGTCCGCGGTAGAACGCGTCGG
This sequence comes from Chloroflexota bacterium, assembly GCA_026705105.1. GTDB lineage: Bacteria > Chloroflexota > Dehalococcoidia > Bin125 > Bin125 > Bin125. The sequence continues at coordinate 4,612 of JAPPBK010000099.1, forward strand.
GACCACCCTCGGCGACCTCGCGCATGACTCCCGCGATCAGCGGATTGACCCAGACCTCGCCGGCTCGCGGCGCGGCGCCGTCCAGCAGCAAGTCCTGGCCGGCCGGCCCCGTGTCCGCCAGCAGCTCGGCCTGACCGGCCCAGCCTCGAGCGATCGCGGGCGTCATCACGAAACCCTCCTCGGCGATCTCAATCGCGGGCTGGAGCACGTCGGCGAGCGTCATCCGTCCGAACCGCGTCACGGTATCGTGCCAGCCCATGATCGATCCCGGCACCGTCACCGCATGCGGTCCTTGCCTGTCCCATTCGCCACAGCGCTCGACCACGCCGAGGTCCAGCGCCGCCGGCGCGCGTCCGCTGCCGTTCAGCGCCGAGACAGATTGATCGTCGGCCCGGTAGAAGAGGCAGAAGCAGTCGCCGCCGATGCCGGTCGAGGTCGGCTCGACCACCGCCAGCGCCGCCGCCGCCGCAACGGCGGCGTCGGCGGCGTTGCCGCCCTCGCGCAGGATGCGCAGTCCCGCCAGCGACGCCAGCGGCTGACTGGTCGCCACGATGCCCTTGCGAGAGAGCACGGGCGAGCGTCGAGATTCAAAGTGGAAGGGGTGTTCGGGAAGATCTGTCATATCGGTCATCGGGTCAGTCTAGGGCCGCGCCGTTACCATGTGGACAGGAAAGGCTGGTCGACGGGATGGCGACCGAGACGAAGCTGCTGACGGCTGAGGACTTGCTGAGAATGCACAGCCAAGGCGTGCGCGGCGAACTGCTGCGGGGAGTGCTCTGCAACACCATGCCCACAGGACGAGAACACGGCGAGATCGCGGCGAACACAGCGTATGAACTTTTGAACCACGTCAAGCCGCGCAAGCTCGGCATTGTGACCACGTCCGACTCTGGAGTCCGGCTCGAGCGCGATCCTGACACCGTGCGCGAGCCTGATGTCGCGTTCTTTCTTGCGCAGCGCATTGGTCCGGAGCGGGTCACAACGTACTCCGACGTTGTCCCGGACCTCGTGGTCGAAATCGTGTCGCCAAATGACGATGCCGAGAAAGTCTACGACAAAGCACGGATGTGGTTGAGCTTCGGCGTGCGGCTGGTTTGGGTGGCGAATCCCGACTCGCCCACCGTGGCAGTGCACCGGCCGGCGCGCGCGGTCGACACGGCCAGC
>JAPPBK010000141.1 GCA_026705105.1 Chloroflexota bacterium
AGACCGACACGATGGACACGTTCATGTGCTCCAACTGGTACATGTACCGCTACGTCGATCCGCACAATCACTACGCGCCGATCGACCCGGAGCTCGCCCGCCGGTGGCTGCCGATTGATACCTACACCGGCGGCGCAGAGCATGCCGTGATGCACCTGTTCTACGCGCGATTCTTCGCCAAGGCCGCCCGCGACATGGGCATCCTCGAGATCGACGAACCGTTCGCGCGTCTGTTCAACCAGGGCACGATCACCAAAGACGGCCACAAGATGTCGAAGTCGCGCGGCAACGTGGTCAACCCCGACGAGTGGGTCGATCGTTACGGCGCCGACACCGTGCGCCTTTACCTGATGTTCCTGGGACCGTGGGAAGCCGGCGGCGACTGGGACGACAGCGGCATCTCCGGCCAGTGGCGCTGGCTCAATCGCGTCTGGAACCTCGTCCTCGGCGACGTCGAGACCGGCGAGGGACAAGCCGACGCGATTCGCCGCGCCACGCACTCGATGATCGGCAAGGTTACGCAGGACATCGAACGCTTCCGCTTCAACACGATGATCGCGGCGATGATGGAGTTCACTAACGAACTGCAGAGCATCCGCGAGCAAGGTCCGGTCGACGCCGATGCCTGGCGCGAAGCGATCAATGCGTTGCTGCTTTGTCTCGCCCCTTCCGCGCCGCACATCACCGAGGAACTCTGGCAACGAACCGGCCACGTTGGATCGATCCATGACCAGATCTGGCCTGAGTACGACGAGTCGCTGACTCAGGCGGAGTCGATCACCGTCGTGGTCCAGGTCAACGGCAAACTGCGTGACAAGCTGGCGCTCGCCCCGGGAGCCTCGCAGGAAGACGCCGAATCCGTCGCGCGAGCCTCGTCCAGGGTCGCGGATCAGCTCGACGGCAAGACCCTGCGTCGCGTGATCTGGGTGCCGGACAAGCTGCTCAACTTTGTTGCGAACTTAGAAACCAGGACTTCCGCCTTTGCGGGAGGTCTCGGGGAACCGACAGGCATTCGCGGACGGCAACACCTGTGGTCCAACTCCGACTTCCGGCTTATGAAGGACCGCTGGACCTGCTGCTCGAACTGATCGAGTCGCACCACCTCGACATTTCCGAGCTGTCGCTGGCGCAGGTTGCAGACCAGTACCTCGCCCAGGTTGCGGCGATGAAGCCGCCGGAGGGGGAACTCAGCCAGGCCCAGGCCGATGCTCTGGCCGCATTCATCAGCATTGGCGGACGGCTGGTGCTGATTAAGGCACGCCAACTCTTGCCGTCCGCCGAAGAATCGGCTGACGACGACGAGGCGGCCAACGACGCCCGGGAGCTCGTCGAAATGGCGCAGGCCTACCGGCGTTACCGGGACGGAATCGCCCAACTAGGCGAACGGGATCGCGCGCGGCAACGGTCGTACCCGCCGATCTCAGCCCCGCCGTTCGAGCGGCCCCTGCCGCTCGGCATGTCCGACAACCTCACGCTGGACGCGCTCGCGCGGATTGCGCAGGAAGTGCTTGAGCGGGCGGCGGAGCGCGAGGCGCAGGAGGCGATCGCTCACGACGCCGCCATCGAGCGCCAGCGGATCACGGTGCGCGAGCGCGCCGCCGACCTGCGCGCGCGACTGCTGAGCGGCCACGCGGTCTCGTTCCGGCAGTGGATTGCCAACGCGGGATCGCGACTCGAACTGATCGTCTCCTTCATGGCCGTGCTCGAACTGCACAAGTCGCTCGCCATCGAAATCGAGCAGGACGCCGACTACGAGGACATTCTGATCACCGAACAGCCGGACGCGCCGCTGTCGGCCTGGGCGCCGGCCGGGTCGAGCGCGGACGACAGCGAAGAGCAGGACTAATCGGTCCTGGTGAGTCCTGCTGATACGCTGGAAGTCCTCCTGACCTCCCCCGCCAGATTGAAGGGCCGAGCTTCGTGGTCACCGAGTTGGCTCGCTGGGAGCTGCGCCGAGCGGCGCTGGGCCGACCGACTGCGCTCACAATCGGCGTCTTCGACGGCGTCCACCGAGGTCACCAGGCCGTGCTCAGGCACGTCGTCGAGAGCGCCGCGAGGCACGGCCTCGCTGCGGCCGCGATCACGTTCCATCCGCACCCGAAACAGGTGCTCAGACCCGACCTGACGACCGAGTACGTCACCTCGCTCGAAGACCGGCTCTCGCTGATCATGCAGACCGGCCTCGACACCGTGGCCACTGTGTCGTTCACATCCGAGTTCTCGCTCACCGACGCCGGCGACTTCGTGCGCATGCTCGTCGATGAGTTTCAACTGGCGCGCCTGATCATTGGCGAGGACTTTGCCCTCGGTCGCCAGCGGGGCGGCGACCTGGAGACGCTGCGAGCGCTCGGAACGGAACTCGGATACGAGGTCGAGGTGGTCGAACTGCTGACCAGCGACTCGACCGACAAGGTGTCCTCAACCGAAATTCGCGACGCGCTCAATCAAGGAGCGGTCGAGCGGGTCGGCGACCTGCTCGGTCGGCGCTACTCACTGCACGGACCGGTCGTGTACGGCTTCGAGCGGGGCCGCACGATCGGCTTCGCCACTGCCAACGTGGCGATCGGCAACGACCGCGCGATTCCCGCTCCCGGCGTCTACGCGACAATCGCCCATCTCGAGTCCGGTCCTGCTCCCTCGGTGACCAACATCGGCATGCGACCGACCTTCGACGACGGCGGCGGGCTCTCGATTGAGTGCCACATCATCGACTTCGATCAGGACATTTACGGAACCGATCTGCGCGTAGAATTTGTGCAGCGGCTGCGCGGCGAGCGCAAGTTTGACGGCATCGACGCGCTGGTCGAGCAGATCGGAAAAGATCGCGACGCGGCCCGCGAACTCCTGGCCGCCATGTCAATCGGATCGTAAGTATGACCCAGCAAGTCCCAACCGAGATCGCCGCCGAGGTCGAACGTCAGCACGCGTTGATCATGCGCGGCACTGCCTACGGCGACGAGGGCACGCGTCGAACGATGGATCGCGAACTGCGGGCTCGGCTGACCGAGTCGCTGATGGAAGACCGGCCGTTGCGCGTGTACCTGGGCGTGGACCCGACCTCGCCCGACCTGCATATCGGACACTGCGTCACACTGCGCAAGCTGGCCCTGTTCCAGCACCTCGGACACCAGTCGATCCTGCTGATCGGCGACTTCACCGGACTCGTCGGCGATCCGTCCGACAAGGACTCGCTGCGGCCGATGCAGGCGGCGGAGATCCTCAATCGCAACGCCGAGACCTACCAGGATCAAGCCTTCAAACTGCTCGATCCGGACCGCACCGAGGTGCGCCGCAACAGCGAGTGGCTCGGTGAGATGTCCTTCGGCGACGTGATCCACCTGGCTTCGAACTTTACGGTCCAGCAGTTCGCTGAGCGCGACACGTTCAAGAACCGCATCGGCTCGAGTCAACCGGTCTACCTGCACGAGTTCATGTACGGCCTGATGCAGGGCCACGACGCCGTCGCGCTCGAAGCCGACGTGCAGCTCGGCGGCACCGACCAGACCTTCAACATCATGTGCGGTCGCACCCTGCAGGAGCGTCGCGAGCAGGCGGCGCAGGTCGCCGTGCTTACGCCAATCCTGGTCGGCACCGACGGCAAGCAGCGCATGTCCAAGAGCACCGGCAACTACATCGGAATCGACGAGCCCCCCAACGACCAGTACGGCAAAGCGATGTCGATCCCCGACGACGTGATCGTCCGCTTCTTCGACTACGGCACGAACCTGACCGACGACGAAGTCGACCGGATCGAAGCCGAACTGAACTCGGGCGCGCTCAAACCGATGGACGCCAAGCGCCGACTCGCGCGCGCCGTCGTGGCTGAGTGGCACGGCGAGGACGCCGCTCAGGAGGCCGAGTCGCAGTGGACCCGCACCTTCTCGCAGCGAACCGTCCCCGACGATATCCCCGACGCCCCAATCGAGTTCGGCGGCGCGGAGGCTGTCGAAGTGGCCCTCCCTGCCCTGCTCCACGACATCGGCGCCGCCGCCAGCCGCGCGGAGGCCAAACGCCTCGTCTCGCAGGGCGCCGTCCGAATCGACGATGAGGTGGTCAAGGATCAGAACGCGGAGATCCGCAGCGGGGTAGTGCTTCGAGTGGGTCGTCGAAAGTGGTATCGGATTGTGGCAAGTTAAGGAATGTTATGGGAATCTTCAGTCAGCGAATCACAGTCAGCGACCTCACCGACCAGAACTCGGTTGAAATCGACGCAGTGGTCGATACCGGCTCCTTCTACTCGGTCCTCCCCAAGTACATGCTCCAGCAGCTGGGTGTCGATCCGATCGACCGCATCACGTTCAGACTGGTAAACGATGAACCGATTGAAATGGACATCGGGTACGCATGGATCACTCTTGACGGTCGTCGCAGAATCACAACCGTTGCGTTCGGTAGCGACACAGAGCCCTTCTTGCTCGGCGCGTTCACGTTAGAAGGGCTCGAAATGGCAGTCGATCCTCAGGGCAAACGACTCGTCCACATCGACTATCTGCCCGCCTAATCCAACCCACTACCCTCCGACCCATAACCATCGGAGGCATCCGTGACTGTCACCCTGGATTGGCTTGGCTGCGCGACCTTTCGATTGCAGGTCGATGAGACCGTGATCATGCTCGATGCCTACATCGACCGCGTGCCGTCGGCGCCCGACGTCGGCCTCACCGCGGACGACATCACTCGCGCCGACGCCGTTCTTGTCGGGCACTCGCACTTCGACCACATTGCCGGAGCAGAAGTGATCGCCGCCAACACCGGCGCGCCGGTGATCGGCTCGAACGAGTCGGCGCGGGTCCTGCTCGAGGCCGGAATTTCGGAAGACCAACTGCTCCGGTCGCAAGGCGGCGAGCGTCACCGGATCTCGAAGGATGTCACCGTCGAGGTCTTTCCCAGCCTGCACTCCTGCATCTGGACAACCGGCTCTTGGGATCCGGGCAAGGTCGTCCTGGGCCAATACGGCCTGACCGAGGAAGAACGCTGGGGCGGTCGGCAGGCGATTGATATCGGCGGCTCGCTGGGCGAACGATCCCAAGACCTCGGCTCTGAGGCGCAGACGCAGATGATGAATCACATGGCATCCTGCCTCGGCTCCAACGACACCGGCGGAGCGCTCGCCTACCTGATCGACACGCCCTACGGCTCGCTCTTCTACCACGACACCTCCGGTTGTTGGACCGGCGTCGTCCAGAACATGCGCCCCGACGTGGCAATCGTCGCAATGGCCGGACGGCCCAACATCGACGGCGAACCGATTCAAGGCTCGCTGGCGCAGTTCGTCGGTCGGATGTCGGACATGCTGCGCGCGCCGCGGATCGTGCTCGGCCATCACGACGACTGGATGCCGCCGATGACCCACGACATGACCGGACCCGACGCGCTCGCCCCGGTCAAGAACGAGCTCAACCATGTCGCCCCCCGCTCCGAGCTGCTGGACATCCCACTCGGCGGACGGATCGGCCTCTACTGATGCCCGCACGTCAGCCGAAGTTCGGCCTGATCTACGACTTCCGCAATCCGCCCCAATGGCGCAAGCCCTGGGCACAGTTCTACGACGAAATCCTCGATGAGATCGTCTACGCCGAAGAGCTTGGCTACGACCACATCTGGATCACCGAGCACCACTTCATCGACGACGGTTACACGC
>JAPPBK010000351.1 GCA_026705105.1 Chloroflexota bacterium
GCGCTGGAGGCGGCGCGCCGCGCGGTACTCGGTCTCCGGGGAACGGAATCGGGTCTGGCGGCCTCTGCGTCATTCGAGTCTCCGGGGTAGTCAGGGTGACCGAGTCGGTTACCAGTTGGTGTAGCGCTTGCGCTTGGGGAAGTTGGCGGAGCGGTTCTTGGTCGAGTTGTTCTCGAAGATACCGGCAATCACACGCTCGGCCTTGGCCTCGCAGCTCGGACAATCCTGCGGCTCCGAGGCCTGCGACATGGGGCGGATCTTCTCGAAGCTCTCGCTGCACTCTTCGCAGCTATAGGTGTACACGGGCACGTCGTCATCTCCTGAGGCGTTGGGCGGTCGGATCGAGTCTATCGCGCCCGCGCAGAAACAACCGAGCGCCGCAGTTCGCGGGCCGCCCCGGACACGCTGAGCGCCCAGGCGACCTCTTCCACGTCGTGTACGCGGACCACGTGCGCGCCGAGCCAGGCGGCGAGGACGTTGAACGCGATCGTCGCCTCCAACATGCCGGGGCGACCCTGGGCGTCGTGCGAACGGAGTTCGCCGTGGCCCAGCAACTCGGCCAGGAATCCCTTGCGCGAGGCGGAAATCAGGACCGGATAGCCGAGCGCGGCAAGATCGGGGAGATCGAGGAGCAGGCGGAGGTTGTCCTCGAGCCCGCGGCCGAACTGGAATCCGGGGTCGATCCAGACCTCTGGCGCACCCGCTTGCTTGATGTCGTACGCCCGCTGACCGAGGTAGCTGCGCACCTCGGCGGCGACGTTGTCGTAGTCATGGTCGGCTTCGCGATGACGCTGGGGGCGTCCGCGCATGTGCATGATCGCGATCGGCGTGTCCGTCTCGACCGCGACCGCGACGGTATCCGGATCGGCGCCGGTGATGTCGTTGATCAGATGCGCCCCGGCCTCAACCGCCGCGCGGGCGACCGACGCGGTCCAAGTATCGACGGAGACCAGGTGGCCTTCCGCGACCAGTGATTCGACGACCGGCCCGACGCGAGCGACTTCTTCATCCGGAGCAATCTCGGCGGCGCCGGTGCGAGTCGATTGGGCGCCGACATCGATGATGCTCGCGCCGGCTTCGCGCAGATCCGCGGCACGACGCGGCGCGTCGCCGATGGGCACGACGGACTCGGAGACTGGCGAGTCGGTGGCGATATTGAGGATGCCCATGACCAGGCAGCGGTCGCTGGCGTCGAGCTGTTGGCCGCCAAGTTCGATCAACATCGTCGGCTCTCAACGACGCCTGGCGATGAAGTGGGGACTGCGGCCAAAGAACAGTTGAGCCGCTTCCATGATCGACTCATTGAGTGTCGGATGCGCATGAATGGACTCCGCCAGGTCGGAAGCGCGCGCCCCCACTTCGACCGCCAGCACACCCTCTCCAATCAGTTCGCCGGCGCCGGGTCCGACGATCTGCATGCCGAGCACTCGCTCGGAACCCTCTTCGATCACCAGCCGAGTGAGGCCGTCGTTGCGACCCGAGGCGGAGGCCCGGCCGAGCGCGGCCCAGGGGAAACTGACCGTGGTCGCCTCGATGTCCATCGCGGCAGCGTCGGGCTGGGTGAGCCCGCACCAGGCAATCTCGGGGTCGGTGAAGATCACGGCGGGAACGGCAAGCGGTCGAAACGTCGATGGCTCACCGAGAATCGCCTCAACAGCGACCGAGGCTTCCGCGGTGGCCTTGTGCGCCAGCATCGGCTCGCCGGCGACGTCTCCGATAGCAAGGATCGACGGCTCGGCGGTGCGGCGCTGCATGTCGGTGACGATGAAGCCGTGATCGTCAACGTGGGCCTTCGTGCGATGCAGTCCCAGACCGCCGCTGTTGGGGCGCCGACCGGTGGCGATCAAGACGCGGTCGAATGTCTCAGTCCGCTCGACGCCGGCATCATCGGCTAGTACCTCCTCGACGCCATGGTCAACTTCCGTGAGCGAGACCACGGTCGTGTTGACCAGGGTGTCGGCGAAGCGGGAGCGCAGGCTGCGCTTGAGCACGCGGACCAGGTCGTGCTCCACGCCGCTGAGGATGTCGGGCAGCGCTTCGACCACAGTCACGGTCGACCCCAGTTCGGCGTAGACCGTGCCGAGCTCGAGACCGATGTAGCCGCCGCCGACAACCAGCAACGAGTCAGGCACTTCGGGCAACTCGAGCGCCTGAGCCGCGTCCATGACGCGCTCGGAGTCGAGCTGCAGCGGCCGGGGGATGACCGCGGTCGAGCCGGTGGCGATGATCAGGGCGTCGAAGTCGAGCGGGAGCACTTCTCCGTTCGACTCGATGTTGAGCTGGGTGGCGTCGCGGATGCGGCCGAATCCCTGCTGGTATTGGACGTGGTGCTGTCGGCGCAGGAGTCCGAGTCCGTTGGTCATCTTGCGGACCACGCCGTCCTTCCAGTCGCGGAGCTGGTCCAGGTCGACTTGCGGCTCGCCGAACTCGATGCCCCACTCGGACGCGTGGCGGGCCTCGCGCATCAGCTTGGCGACATGCAACAACGCCTTGGAAGGAATGCAGCCTTCGTAGAGGCAAACGCCTCCGGGCTGGGGGCGCGTATCGATCAACGTGACATCGAGTCCACGCTCAGCGGCATGGAACGCGGCCGGATAGCCGCCGGGTCCCGCACCAAGCACGGCGAGGCGGGTGGCGCCGGTGCCGTTTGCGTCGCTGGTGACCACTGTCATCCCCCCAGCGCCAAGACGAGCGGCTGGCGGATCACGTCGGCGATCCAGGTCATGAATCGGGCGCCGTCTGCGCCGTCGATCACGCGATGATCGAAGGTGAAGGACAGCGGCAGGATACTGCGGGGTTCCCAGTCGTTGCGCGGCTCGGACCAGACCGGGCGCGGCTCGGCGCGGCCGATCCCGAGAATGGCGGTGTTGGGGTGATGGATGATTGGGGTGAAGTGTCCGGTTCCCAGCCCGCCGAGGTTGGTCACGGTGAAGCTGCTGCCACGAAAGTCTTGTAACCCGAGGTCGCCGGAGCGCGCCCGCTCGGAGATGTCGGTGAGCTCCACTGAGATCTCGATGATGTTCTTTTCATCGACATCGCGGATCACAGGCACGACCAGGCCCCGCGGCGTATCGACCGCGACGCCGATGTGCACATAGCTCTTGAGTATGAGTTCGTCGTTCTCCGCGTCGATCGAGCTGTTGACGTGGGGGTGCTCCTTGAGTGCCGCCGCAGTGATCTTGAGCAGAATGGCAGTAATCGTCAAGCGCCCGCCGGCCTCCTCCGCGTGCTCGCGGTAGTCGCGGCGAACCTGTTCGAGTTCGGTGACATCGGCGGTGTGGAACAGGGTGACGTGCGGTACTTCGTGCCAGGAGGTCGCCATGTTCCGCTTAATCGTGCGGCGCAGACGGCTCATGGGAACCCGCTCGACTGTGCCGAACTCGGAAAAGTCCGGCAGCGGTCCCGGAACAGGCGCGTTGTGAGTGCCGGCAGGGATGGCGTCGGGGACTTCTCGTGAGTGCCGCTTGACGTCTTCGAGGTCGATTCGGCCGCCGGGTCCCGCTCCCTGGACAGCCCGAATGTCCACGCCGATCTCGCGGGCGAAGCGTCGCACGGAAGGCGACGCGAAGACCGGCCGCGTCTCAAGGTCGCCCTCGACCAGCGGCGCCGGGGCCGCGGTCGGCGCTGGCGGGATCGCTGCGGGCGAAGGGCTCTCCAACGGCTCGGTTCCACTGCCCGCCTGCTCGGAACCGTTCTCCGATGGTGCGGCGGCAATCTCGACGGATGGAGCGGTCGGCGACGGCTCCGCTGCTTCAGCCTGCGCCGACGCGTCGCTCGGTGTCGACGTCGGAGCAACGGCCGGAGGCGGGACGCCGGCGCCACCGGGATCGACGCTGATCACAGGATCGCCGGGTCGAATCGTGTCTCCCTGCCTGACGTGTACTTCCTTCACAACTCCGGCGAGGGATGAGGGCAGGTCGAGTGTCGCCTTCTCGGTTTCAATCTCAGCGATCGGCTGTTCAAGTGCGATGTGATCGCCGACATTCACGTAGACCTGGAGCACATCCGCCTCTTCGATGTCCTCGCCAAGGTCAGGCAGCAAAATGAGTCCGGGGTCGGAGGCTGTGGTCGTCATATCGGTCATCTAACTCATCATCGGATCGGCGCGATTCGGGTCGATTCCGAGTTCGCTGCGCGCCCTGAGCAAGGTGTCGCCGTCAATCTCGTCGCGCCGGTTCAGCGCGCTGAGCGCCGACCAGACGATGTGACTGGCATCGACCTCGAAGAAGTCGCGCAGTGCTTCACGGGTGTCCGAGCGTCCGAAACCGTCGGTGCCCAACGCCGTGAGCGGCCCCGGCAACCAGCGCGCGACGAGGTCGGGCAGCGAGGCGGTGTAGTCGCTGGCAGCCACGATCGGCGCGTCGCACTGGCCCAGCGACGTTTCCAGCCAAGACCGGCGGGGCTCCTCGAGAGGGTGAAACCTGTTCCAGCGGTCCGTGTGGAGCGCCTCGCGCCGCAACTCCGTGTATGAGGTCACCGACCAGACGTCGGCGCGGATGTCAAAGGCCTCGCGGAGCAACTGTTGCGCGGCTCGAACCTCGTTGAGGATTGGGCCGCTGCCCAGCAGCCTCACCTGGGGGGCGTCGTCCGGCGCCAGCGGATAGATGCCGCGCAGGATCCCTTCCCGGACGACCTCCGACTCGGGCATTGGCGGTTGAACATACGGTTCGTTCTCGACGGTGATGTAGTAGAAGATGCTCTCGTCTTCGTCGTGCATGCGTCGAATGCCGTCCTGCACGATGACCGCGATCTCGTAGGCGTAGGCGGGATCGTAGGCGATCAGGTTGGGAATTGTAGAGGCAAGCAGGTGGCTGTGGCCGTCCTGGTGCTGCAGCCCTTCGCCGTTGAGCGTGGTACGACCGGCCGTTGCGCCGATCAGGAAGCCGCGCGCGCGGGAGTCGCCGGCGGCGTAGGCCAGATCGCCGAATCGCTGCAACCCGAACATCGAGTAGAAGATGAAGAACGGGATCGTCGGGACCTGGAGCGAGGAGTAGGACATGCCGCCGGCAATGAACGACGACATGGCGCCGGCCTCGGTGATGCCTTCCTCGAGTATCTGGCCGTCGCGGGACTCTTTGTAGTAGAGCAAGCGATCAGAGTCGACGGGTTCGTAGAGCTGACCGGCCGATGCGTAAATCCCGAACTCGCGGAACATGCCTTCCATGCCAAAGGTGCGCGACTCGTCGGGCACAATCGGCACGATGCGTTCGCCCAGCTCACGGTCTCGCATGAGTCTGCTGAGCATCCTGACGATGCCCATCGTGGTCGACGCCTCCCGGTCGCCGGTGCCTTCGAGGAACTCGGAGAAGGTCTCGTCGGGTGGCGCGGTCAGATTGGACCTGGGCGAGCGGCGCTCCGGCACATGTCCGCCGAGCGCCTCCTTGCGCGTGGAGATGTAGGCGGCCTCGCGGCTGTCGCGCGAGGGCCGATAGAGGGGCGCGCCCACGACTTCGTCGTCCGAGAGCGGAATCGCAAAACGATCGCGGAACTGCATCAGTTCCTGTTCGTTCAGTTCTTTCTGTTGGTGAGTGATGTTGCGACCCTCGCCGGCCTCACCGAGTCCGTAGCCCTTGATCGTGCGGGCAAGAATCACCGTAGGCGCACCGCGATGGTCGACGGCGGCGCGATA
>JAPPBK010000317.1 GCA_026705105.1 Chloroflexota bacterium
CTCTCCCCCCGCTTCGCGGGGGGAGATGTCACGTAGTGACAGAGGGGGGTCCGGAACATGATTGCTGACGCTCTGAAGTCGTCCCAGGGAGACGCAAGATGCACGTAGTGATCACCGGTGCGAGTGGATTGGTCGGCGGGGCGTTGATCACCGAGCTGCGCCGCCGGGGCGTCAACGTCACGGCGGTGTCGCGCAGCCCGCGCGCACACACCGCGCTCTCGGGCGTGACCTGGACCGGCTGGGACGGCCTCACCGACGCCGTCTCCGGCGCGGCCGGGGTCGTGCACCTCGCCGGCGAGGGCATCGTGGACCGGCGCTGGTCGAGCGAACGCAAGGCGGCCCTGCGCTCCAGCCGCGTCGACACGACGCGACAGGTGGTGCAGGCGATCCAGGAGTCGGGCGAGAAGCCCGGCGTGCTGGTCAGCGCCTCGGCGATCGGCTACTACGGCAACCGCGTGGAACGTGAATCGACCGAGTCGGCGCCGCCCGGCGACGACTTCCTCGCTCATCTCTGCGTGGACTGGGAGGCGGAGGCGCAGGGCTCGGGCGTACGTACGGTGACCGCGCGTATCGGCATCATCCTGGCCCAGGAGGGCGGCGCGGTGCCGCGCCTGCTCCTCCCCTTCAAGCTCGGTCTGGGCGGACCGATCGGCATGGGTCGCGCCTGGTGGAGCTGGGTGCACATCGACGATGTCGTCGGCGCGATCGTTCACGCGCTGGAGCAGACCCACGTTGAAGGCGCGATCAACCTGACCGCGCCGAATCCGGTCCGCAACGGCGAGTTCTCCCGCGCGCTCGGACGCGCGCTGAACCGTCCGGCGCTGATGCCGGTGCCGCCGCTCGCGCTCAAGCTGATGCTGGGCGAGGGCGCAAGCGTGTTGCTCGCCTCGCAGCGCATCCTGCCGACGCGCACGCTCGATCTCGGATATCGCTTCAAGTTCACCGAGATCGACGCCGCGCTCGAGGACCTGGTCGCCTGAGCCCCATGGCCGACTCCATCTCTCTGCGCTACGGCATTAACCCGCATCAGCAGCCTGCCGCCGCGTCGGCGATCGGCGAGTGGCCATTCGAAGTACTCAACGGTCAGCCCGGTTTCATCAATCTGCTCGATGCAATGAGCGCCTGGAACCTGGTGCGCGAACTGCGCGAGACGCTCAGCGAACCGGCCGCAGCGTCCTACAAGCACGTCTCGCCGGCCGGTGCGGCAATCGGCCTGCCGCTCTCCGAGCGCCTGGCCCGCTCCTACGAAGTCGAGAACCTGGAGCTCTCGCCGGTAGCGGCGGCGTACGTGCGCGCCCGCGGCGGCGACCTGGTCAGCGCCTACGGCGACTTCGCAGCCGTGTCCGACACGGTGGACGTGTCGCTGTCGCGCTTCCTCCGCCGTGAAGTCTCGGACGGCATCATCGCGCCCGGCTACGAGCCCGAGGCGCTTGAGGTGCTGCGCAAGAAGAAGGGTGGGCGCTACCTGATCCTCCAGGCGGACACGAACGTCGATCCGCCCGCGACCGAATCGCGCGATCACTTCGGTATCCGCCTGGAGCAGCCGAGCGACCGCAAGCCGATCGATGTGTCCTGTTTCGACAACCCGGTCACCACGTTGACGAAGTTCCCCGATGAGGTGCGCCGCGACCTGTTGGTGGCGACGATTGCGCTGCGCTACACGCAGTCGAACTCGGTGTGCCTGGCAGCCGACGGCCAGGTGATCGGCCTGGGCGCCGGCCAGCAGTCGCGCATCCACTGCTCGCGGCTGGCCTGCGGCAAGGCCGACCGCTGGATGCTGCAGCAGCACGAACGCGTATTGGGGCTGGAGTTCGACCCGTCGCTCAAGCGCCCCGACCGGTTTGCCGCACGTGAGCAATTCATCGCCTGGCAGGAGCTGTCGCAGCCCGAACGTGAGCGCCTGCGGTCGCAGGTCACGAACTGGTCGGGACCGCTGAGCGAGGAGCAGCGACGCGAGTGGATCGCCGGGTTCCGCACAGTGCTGAGCCACGACGCGTTCATGCCCTTCCGCGACAACGTCGACCGCGCGCAGGCGTCGGCGGTGACCCACATTCTGCAGCCCGGAGGCTCGATCGCCGACGACGACACGATCGCCGCCTGCAACGAGTACGGCATCGTGATGGCATTGACCGGCCAACGACTGTTCCGACACTGATCCGACGGTCCGGTCACTGAATCCCCCGCTCAGCGTCAGGATCGGTTGTAGGCTCAGGCCATGCCTGCATTCGACGACTCCCCCATCGCCCTCTATGACACGCTGCTGCGCGACGGGTCGCAGATGGAGGGCATCGCCTTCTCGCTGCGCGACAAGATTGCGGTGGCGCGACGGCTCGACTCGCTGGGGATGCACTACGTCGAGGGCGGTTTCCCGGGCTCGAACGAGAAAGACAAAGCGTTCTTCGAAGAGATGAAAGCTCAGCCGCTGGAGCGGTCGCGGCTGGTCGCCTTCGGCGGCACGCGCAAACCCGGATCGAATGTGAGCGAGGACTTCAACGTCGTCGCGCTGCGCGATGCGGAGACTCCCGTGGTCACGTTCGTCGGCAAGGCGATCGCCTCGCAGGTCGAGTCGGTACTCAGCACATCGCGCGAAGAGAACCTGGCGATGGTGCGTGAGTCGGTCGAGTACATGGCCTCGATCGGGCGCGAAGTCCACTTCGACGCCGAGCATTTCTTCGACGGCTTCAAGGAGGACCCGGACTACACGCTCAGCGTGCTCAGCACCGCCTTTCGGGCAGGGGCGCAGTACCTGATCCTCTGCGACACCAACGGCGGTGCGATGACCGACGAGCTGGTCGGCGCAATCCGCGCCGTGCAGGAGACCGTCCCCGGCGCAAAGCTGGGCATTCACACGCACAACGACTGCGACCTGGCGGTCGCCAACTCGCTCGCGGCCGTGCGCGCCGGGGTCGAGCAGATCCAGGGCTGCTTGAACGGCTACGGCGAGCGCTGCGGCAACGCCAATCTCTCCTCGATCATTCCCAACCTGCAACTCAAGATGGGCATGCAGGTGGTCGAGGACTATCAGCTCGAGGAGATCACGAGCGCCTCACGTTTCGTGGCCGAGCTGGCCAACCTGCCCTTCAACGGACTGTCGCCATACGTCGGCGGCTCCGCCTTTGCGCACAAGGCGGGCTATCACGTCGCCGCCGTGGTCAAGGACCCGATGACCTACCAGCACATCGAACCCGAGCTGGTCGGCAACGGCCGCCGGGTGTTGGTCTCCGAACTCTCGGGACGGCGCAACATCCAGTACAAGCTGAACGAGCGTGGGCACGATCTGCCGCTGACTCCTGAAGAGAACACCGCGCTGCTCAACCTGGTCAAGCAGATGGAGTCGCGCGGCTACCAGTACGAGACCGCCGACGCCTCGTTCGAGTTGCTGGCCCTGCGCTCGCGGCCCAGCTACCGGGCCCCGTTCGAACTCGAGGACTTCCTCGTCATCGAGCGCCGCCGGCCCGGAGCCGCCGGGACATCCACCAACAGCGACGAATCCCTCATGATCGCCGAAGCGACGACCAAGATTCGCGTCGATGCCGAACTCTTCCATACGACGGCAGACGGCAACGGACCGGTCAACGCACTCGATATGGCCGCGCGCAAGGGTCTGGAGCTGGCCTTTCCCCAACTCGGCGCAGTCTCGCTGCTCGACTACAAGGTGCGAATCATCGACACCGATGCCGGTACCGAGGCCAAGACGCGCGTGTTGATCGAGTCGACCGACGGTCATCACATCTGGACCACTGTTGGCGCATCACCTGACGTGATCGAAGCCTCCTGGCTGGCGCTAGCCGACGCCTACGAGTACTACCTGCTCCACCGCGAGGCCTGGCAGGCCGCCGAGCCGCACGACTCCGGCTAGGTCGCGACGCACCACCCGGCGCAGGCGCTACCATACGCATTGGACATTGTGGGTCGCTGCTGTGCGGGACTGTGCTGACGATGCCGGTGCGAGGGCAAGACCCGGAGGAGATGCGGGGCGATGGCGAACGGTGATCTCGGCGTGGCGCCGGGCGGGTTTCCACGATGCGCACAGTGCGAAGGGGGGGTCCTGGTTCCGCTCTCGGACTTCGGCGGCCAGGGCGCGGCGGTGCACTACAAGGCCTGGGTCTGCACCGACCCCAAGTGCCTGTTCAACCTCAAGATCCGCAACGGCGACGTCTACCTGAACGAACCCATCTACGACGGCCGCGACGACCGGCGCTAGCCACCTAAGGCTCCCCCTTTGGGGGAGCTGTCGCGGAGCGACTGAGGGGGCTTCCCTCTGGGGGGCTGTTACGAAGCAGCTTGCCCCGCACTTGCCGTCGGGACTGCGTTGTTCTGCGCGCCCTGGAGTCGTTTGCGGGCGGCCCCCTCAGCCTTCGGCAGCTCCCCCAGAGGGGCGAGCGCTTTGGATAACATTCCATGAAGATCACCCGCGTCGACACCTACCCGATCATGGCCTGGCGGCCACACCTGTTCGTCACTGTCACGGCGGACGACGGCACGGTCGGCGTGGGCGAGTCGGGTCTGACCTGGCAGGAGCGGGCGGTCGTCGCCTGCGTCGAGCGCTTCTCCGATCTACTCCTCGGCGAGGACCCGATGCGCACCGAGCACCTGTGGCAACTCATGGCTCGCGCTTCGTTCTTCCCCGCCGACCTGGTCAACTCGGCAGCTATCTCGGCGCTTGACCTCGCCCTCTGGGATCTGAAGGGCAAGATCGTCGGTCAGCCGGTTTACAACCTGATCGGCGGACTCGTACGCGAGCGGATGCAGTGCTACCCGCACAACGAGGGTGAGGACGACCCAGCCAAGCTGATCGAGGACATCGAGCGCACGGTCGCCGACGGCTGGCGCTTCGCCCGCTGGGGATTGAGCGGCACGAGCAGCGACCACTTCGATCCCTCCGACGCCGTGCGCAAGTCGATCCGCGCCATCGAGGCCGTTCGCTCGCACTTCGGCGCCGAGCTGGAGCTGTGCGTCGATGTCCACACGCGGCTCGACCCGTCAGACTCGCTGACCTACTGCCGCGCGGTCGAAGAGACGCGCCCATTCTTCATCGAGGACGCCCTGCGCTCGGAGCGGCCGGAGTCGTACCGCCGGCTGCGTGAGCGCACCGCCGTCCCACTCGCCGCCGGCGAGCAGTGGCATGGCAAGTGGGGCTTCGCCGCAGCGATCGAAGAGGAGTTGATCGACTACGCACGGATCGATCTCTGCCTCGTCGGCGGGCTGACCGAGGCGCTCAAGATTGCCCGTTGGGCGGAGACGCATCACATCCAGATCGCGCCGCACAATCCGCTCGGTCCGGTCTCCTCAGCAGCCGGCGCGCAGCTGACGCTCGCGTCCGCCAACGCGGGGGTGCTGGAAATGGCCCGCGAGCCCGGCTCGACGCTCGAGGACGTGTTTCCCTGGCAGACCCCGTTCGAGCGCGGCCACGCGTTGCCCACCAGTCAACCGGGCTGGGGTATCGCATTCAACCCCGAGGCTGCGTCGGAGTATCCAGAACCGCCCAACGGCTTCGCGCCGATGCTCAAGCGGCGCGACGGATCCTTCACGAACTGGTAGGGCCTGGTAGTAAGCTGAATCGGTCGGGGAGTGGCGCAGCCTGGCAGCGCGCTTCGTT
>JAPPBK010000453.1 GCA_026705105.1 Chloroflexota bacterium
CCGTCCCGAACTGGCCGGTCCGGTACTCGCCGCCCTGACGACCGCATGAGCGGTGCTGTTGGCCGCGGAGTGTTAGGCAGCTTGGGCCCAGACCGCTGACAAGGCTTCGGCCTGCTCCAGAACGGTCTGCGTGGCCTTCTCCTGCTTGTCAGGCGGGTAGCCGTGCCGGCGCAGGGTGCGGCGAACCAGGGTGCGAAGTTTGGCCCGGACGTTCTCTCGCATGGTCCAGTCGATAGTGACGTTGTTGCGGACCGTCTCAACCAGTTCGCACGCGATAGTACGCAGGGTCTCGTCGCCGAGGACTTTGACCGCGCTGTCGTTGGTCTCCAGGGCGTCGTAGAAGGCGAGCTCATCGTCGGTTAGACCGAGCTTCTCGCCCCGTGCGTCGGCTTCGCGAATCTCCTCGGCTATGCCGATCAGCTCCTCAATCACTTGAGCGGCTTCGATGGCGCGGTTCTGGTAGCGACGGATGGACTGCTCCAGCATCTCGGCAAACGATCGGGCCTGTACGACATTGCGTCCTCGACGGCGGGTCACCTCGCCCTGCAGCAGCCGGCGCAATGCCTCGACGGCGAGGTTGCGCTGGGGCAGGCCCCGTACTTCGGCCAGAAACTCCTCCGACAGCACCGATATGTCGGGCTTGTCCAGACCGGCGGCCGCGAAGATGTCGAGCACGCCTTGGGGTGCGACAGCCCGTGAGATGATTTGACGGACGGCTTGGTCGAGGCCCTCTTCGTGGCGGGTCTCGCCGGGGGTGGGCTTTGAGAGCGCCGCGGCCACTGACTGGAAGAACGCCACGTCGTCACGAATGGATAGCGCAGCCGGATCGGGCACGGCCAGAGCGAACGCCTGGGACAGCTCTCGCACCGCGGTCGTGCAACGGTCCATGCCGTCCTGCTGGGCCAGAACGTGCTCCGCCGCAGACACCAGTGAGAGACGTGTCTGAGCGTCGCCGTCAGCCCAGTCCGACCAGTCGAAGCCCCAGAACAGGCCGCGGCATATCTCGTACTTCTCAAGCATCACCGCGACGGCTTCGGCCTGATCGAGCGCGGTCTCGCCTCGGCCACCACTCTCCGAATAGGTGGCCAGCGCCTTCTTGAGTTCGTGGGCCAGCCCGAGGTAATCCACGACGAGTCCGCCGGGTTTGTCGCGGAATACCCGGTTGACCCTGGCGATGGCCTGCATCAGTCCGTGGCCTCGCATGGGCTTGTCCACGTACATGGTGTGAAGGCTGGGCGCGTCGAAGCCAGTGAGCCACATGTCCCGGACGAGGACAATCCTCATCGGGTCGTCGGGATCGCGGAACCGCTTGCCGAGCGCCTCGCGGCGGGCCTTGTTGCGGATGTGGGGCTGCCATTCGGGCCCGTCCGACGCAGAGCCAGTCATCACGACCTTGATGGCGCCCTTGTCATCGTCCGGGTCGTACCAGTCGGGGCGCAGCCGTACTAGCTCGTCGTGGAGGTCGACACAGATGCGGCGGCTCATGCAGACCACCATGGCCTTGCCGTCCATGGCGTCGAGCCGGGTCTCGTAGTGGTCGACGATGTCCGCCGCCACCTGCGTTATTCGCTTGTCTGCGCCGACGACAGCCTCAAGTTGAGCCCACTTGGTCTTGAGCTTCTCCTTGCGCTCGACCTCTTCGCCCTCGGTCGCCTCTTCAAAGTCGGGGTCAATTTGGGGCTTCTGGTGTTCATCGAGGGTTAGTCGAGCCAGGCGGCTCTCGTAGTAGATCGGCACGGTCGCTTTGTCCTGCACGGACCGCTCGATGTCGTAGACGCTGATGTGGTCCCCGAACACCGCTCGAGTGTTGGCGTCGGCCTTCTCGATAGGTGTGCCGGTGAAACCGATGAAGGAAGCGTTGGGCAACGCGTCGCGCATGTGCGCCGCGAAGCCGTCAATGAAGTCATATTGGCTGCGATGGGCCTCGTCGGCGATGACGACGATGTTGCGCCGATCCGACAGCAACGGGTGCCGGTCGCCCTTCTCATCGGGGAAGAACTTCTGGATGGTGGTGAACACCACGCCACCCGATGCGGTGCTCAGGAGTTGTCGCAGGTTGACGCGGGTCTCCGCTTGCACCGGCGGCTGCCGCAGCAGGTCGGTGCAGTTGGCGAAGGTGGCGAACAGCTGGTCGTCAAGGTCGTTGCGGTCGGTAAGCACGACGACAGTGGGGTTGGACATGGCCGGTTCGCGGACGATCCGCCCTGTGTAGAAGGCCATGGTCAGGCTCTTGCCCGATCCCTGGGTGTGCCAGACCACCCCGATGCGCCGATCTCCGGGCTCGCCTCCCGACCTGCGGTCCGAAGTGCGGCTCGCAGCCTCTTGGAGTGCTGCGGCTCGCAGGGTCTCGTCCACCGCGGCTTGCACCGCGTGGAACTGGTGGTAGCCGGCGATCTTCTTTTCGAGCTGGCCGCTGCCGTCGTCCTCGAACACGATGAAGTCCCGGACTAGGTCGAGGAACCGTCGGTGATGGCACACGCCCTGCAGCAGCACCTGAAGCTGCGGCAGTGTCTCGTCGGCGAGTTCCTCGCCGGTGATCGTGCGCCACGGCTTGAACCACTCTCGACCTGCGGTGAGCGTGCCCAGGCGTGCTTCCAGGCCGTCCGACACCATCAGAGCTGCGTTCATGGAGAAAAGCGTGGGCAGGTCCGCCTTGTAGGTCTGGAGCTGCTGCCAGGCGGTCCAGATGGTTGCTTCGGGGTCTGTGGGATTCTTGAGTTCGATCACACCGAGCGGGAGTCCGTTGACGAACAGCACGATGTCGGGGCGCCGCTCGATCTTGTTCTCCACCACGGTGAACTGGTTGACGGCCAACCAGTCGTTGTTGGAAGCGTCATCGAAGTCGATCACCCGAGCCTGCGCGCCCCGGATCCGCCCGCCGTCGCTGTACTCAACGGTCACACCGTCGATGGCCATGCGATGGAACGCCCGGTTTCGAGCCTCCACGGTCGACCCCTCGGGACGAGTAAGCCGCCGAACGGCGTCGCTCAACGCCTCGCCAGGCACTGTCGGGTTGAGCCGTGTCAACGCCTCCCGCAATGTCGCCGCCAGCACCACTGAGCCGTAGTCGGCCCGCTCTAACGGCGCTGACTCCGGATTGACCTCCGACCCATGGTTGACGCTCCAGCCCAAGTCCGCCAGCCAGCCGACGGCAGCGGACTCGACCTCAGCCTCACTCAGCCCGGTCACGGAGCATCCCACAATCGCATGGGCGGCAAGACATGGATGTCACGACGGAAGGCTCGGATCGGTCCATCGTAGGGTCAGGGTGCAGTTGGGAGGCACCCATGGCCCGCTCGGACCCACGGTGCGTCGTGCCCAGTTACTTGAGCGCGCTGGTTGTTGTTCAGCGGGGCCGGCGGGCCCTTGAGCGGACAGCGCGCGTCGGATTCGCGCGGTCGGCTTCGATCTGCTCCACGAGTTCAGGATGGCGAAGTAACGCTGCTTCGTGCGCAGTCATCACCACCGCCGGTGTGAACACAAGTGTTCCGTCGGTGTGCTCGGTGACGAGATAGCGGTCATGCTCGGGGTTGCCAAGGCGTCCGAGCGCGACTCGTCGGCGAGAGTCAAGCTCCACGAGCTGGGGCATAGCACCAATCCGTTTCTTTCCGGTCCCCACTGAGTGGGGACCGGTCCTTTCCTTGACATCACGGTAGCAAGAGTGGCGGCATCAGGGCAAGTCTTCCGGTACCCTATTTCCCATATGCTACTGTTGGGTATATGGGCAACCTGCTCTTCAACACCGATGCCGACCGGCAACTGACGGTGCTCCAGGCCGACTCGTCACGCAGCCAGCTTTACGACCGCATCAACGATGTATTGGACGCCATCGAGGACGATCCGGGCAGCAGGGAGGTTCGGCGCCGGCGTTATACGTCGCCACCGGCGTGGGGCGTGCCGGTTCACGGCTCGGGCGAAGACTGGCTCGTGCTCTGGAGCGAGACCAGCGCTGGACCCGTGGTCCACTACTTGGGTGAGGACCTGAGATAAACGGTCGATCGTCCGGCGAGCGTGTCCAGCGTCGCCAGCCGAGCATGACTGCGGCTGCCACGCTCAGCAACAGCGGCGTACCTAGAACTAGGCCGACGCCTGCAAGACCCCAACGGTCATGGACTGACGCCCCAACGATTATGTGGAGTCGAGAGATGCACAGGGAGGCGCTGGAGTGGGCCGCGCGCCAGTCGTCCCTGGCATTCGCTGCAGCCGGCTTCGCGACGTGGGATCTCGATTGCTGGCTTCGGGTTGAGTGGGCGGTACTTCGTCCATGTGGTTTCCTGATCGTCAGATGCACCTGGGAGTCCCACGGTGGCGAACAGGTAGTCATTCACGGCGTGCGCAGTCGCTACGGCGTTGAGGGTGATGACGCTCGGCGCAGGGATCTCGTCGATGTAGCGCTGCGCCTCGCGTTGCTCGGTTGAAACGGCCTCCTCTGCGAGCCGCGTGGCGTCGATGAGTTCGTTGCACCACAGACACGTCTCACCGGGGAGAAGTCGGCGGACCACTGAGAAGACATCGTGGACCTCGCCGGAAACCTCGCCAACGTGGACCTTGGCACCCACCTGCCATGTCGGGATCAGGTACTGATGGCAGACTGCGTTGACCGTAAGGCGGGCGGTCATGCTGTCGGCTGCCAAGAAGATGGCGTCACAGTCGAGGAACTGTTCGACCACACGCGGTTCCACGACGTCGCCCGCGATGGCATCGAATCTGATGCGGGGGTTCGCCTCGCGCGCTACACGCTCGGCGATGTCGACCTTGAGCGCAGTCCGCATCCGCAGAGCGCGAGCCAGTGAACTCGGCAACCACCGCGGCGGCAGGTCGCGTGGCCGTGCGCCCACCAGTCTTGGGACGTTGGTGCGGTCGACTCGCTCAGGGTCCACGACTGCAAGGTGCCCGACCCCGAGTCGAGATAGGTACTCGTTGATGAGAGAGCCGGCGCCTCCAGCCCCGACAATGCCGACCTTCTGGGCGGAGAGGATGTCCTGGCCCCGGTCTCCGAACAGTCGCACCTGCCGGTCGTATTGCGGGACGGCACCAGATGGCCTCCGCTGTGATGAGTAGAGCATCTGCTGCGTTCTGCCGATGATGACGGCATGGTCTAGCTCCACCTGACGGCTGGAAGAGAGCCAGATGTCGCCAGCCACGGCTCGACGCGCGAAGACGAGCGCTCCGACGGGCGGACCGTCAAGAATGTCAAGTAGAGCGGGGTAGCCCCGACGATGAGAGGCCATGTCGTCGCCCGAGAAACCGACGCTGTTGACGCCTTGATGATTATGGATGGCGAGATACGCAAGTCCTTCGTCAGCGCAGGCGAGGGCGCAGCGCCTGACGAAGTCCGGGGTGAGCATGCGGTAGCCACGCTGGCCTGGCACATAGTCGATGCCGTCAGTAGCAAGGAACAGCCTGCGCGCGAGGAGACGACACCCCCGAGCTACCTGGGCGACTGACGCCCCGATGACAGCTCCATGCTCATCGTCATCGCCTGGGAACAGGTGACTCTCCAGTTCCACCCACATCCACTGCGGCAGCCGCAGGCTGATCGGACTGCTCATTGCGCTCGGAG
>JAPPBK010000069.1 GCA_026705105.1 Chloroflexota bacterium
CTCCGGTGTCGGCGTGGACACCGGAGAACTCGCCGCTGCCCTCGATTCATCCAGCGCCGGTCGAATCGCGCGCAAGTTCTCGGGAATCGCTACGCAGAGCGTCCAAGGTCCCGTTCACTACGACCAGTGGGTCGTTTACGGTGCCTTCGACGCACTGCGCCCATACTACCGTGTGCGTCTTGACGATCCGGTTGGCACAGATCTTTATGTTTCCGCCATTACCGGAGAAGTGGTCCAGCGCACCTCACGGTCACAACGTCGATGGAACTACGTCGGCGCCGTAGTTCATTGGATTTACCCGACCGTTATCCGCAAACACTGGGCGCTTTGGGACCAACTGGTCTGGTGGGTATCACTCGCAGGCATCGTGTTGACGCTTGCCGGAATCTACCTCGGTATCCAGCGATGGCGGTCCGCTGTCCGTAGCGGTCAACGTGGCCTGTCGAGCCCGTACCGGGGCTGGATGAAGTGGCACCACGTCGGCGGTCTGACCATCGGCGTGGTTGTCCTGACTTGGATCTTCAGCGGCTGGTTGTCGATGGATCACGGGCGGCTTTTCTCGACGCCGTCCCCCGCGCCAGATCATGTCGAGCGCTTTACCGGGATGAGTGTACGTGCAGCGGCCGGTATGATTCTGGTCGCCGCGCTTGCCGATACCGCCCCGTTCTCCCATGCGGAAATTGGCGCGTTTGCCGGGTCGCCGGTACTCAGAACGGCGGGTCCGAATGGGCCTAAGTTGTGGCGACTGTTTGATAACCGGCTGCAGGAATATCGTCCGACCAGTGCCGAGGTCTCGGCTGCCGTGGCCAATGCCTGGCCCGATTACGAACCAGTGGCTTCCCATGTCCTAGGTAGAGATGACGTCTACACAAGTTTGCGCGAGGGGTCACTCCCACCGGATACAGTTCGTATTGTCCTCAATGATCCTGCCGACACGTGGGTACATGTACATCCGACACGAGCCGAAATCATTTCGATCATGGACCGTAGCCGGAGAGTGTACCGGTGGTTGTTCAACGGATTGCACAGCTTCGATTTCCCAGGAATCGTTGATCGCCGGCCGCTGTGGGACGTGCTGATGATCGCGCTGTTGAGTTGCGGCTTTGTTTTCTGCGTCACCGCGATCGTGATCGGATTTCGGCGAATCAAACAGACCACACGTTGAGCCGCGAACCCGGCCGAAGCTGGCTTCCAGCGAGAGCCCCTAGGCGCGACCCGTGACAGGGATGTTCGCTGCCCCGGAGGGCAGACTACTGAAACGGTGGAAGAGAGGGAGGCCGCCATGCGGGAGGCTGGCGCCGAGCGGCAGCAGCTGGGTTGACGGTGGGTGCCGCGTCGTCGAGCTGGCGCACTCTGCCAACTGGCGGCACCCACGACGTCCAGTTGCAGCGACGGTCCGTCCGGATACTGGCTATGCATGGATGCAGTTCCGCGCTTCCGACTAGGCCGCACTTTGTAGATCTCGCGCTCGCACTGCACCCACCAGTCGCGGTTGAACAGGACCGCGCAACTGTCCGGCAATGTCGACACCATCGATTTGCCTCGCAGCCTGATAATCGCGCGCCGCGCCGAGACCGAGCCGGTCGTGTGCGGACCCCCGCATGCGCTTGCCGTCGATGTCTACGCCGCGTCGAATTCCAAATCACTTCACATGCCGGGGTGAATCGAGATTCCCGGGCGGCACGCGCCCTTCAGTTCGCGGGACTTCGACGGCCCTGCGGTCTTTCCGTCGGCGCCCACCTGCGAACCCATCGGAGAGGTGTTGCCTATGCCCCGGCGCAACTTGCTTGGGCACAGGTCAACCGTCGGTCCGCCAATCGATCAGAGCGACATCGCCCCAAGTGCCTGGCGCACGCTCCACCGAATACAGCCGCAGGCGGTGGCAAATCTCCAGTTCCTTCAGGACATCGGCGAGAGCATGGGCGCGCTCGCGCTTCAGGAGGCACCCGTTGAGCTGGACGTGCAGTGGCGGCGCGTAGGGGGCACCGACGCTCTGCACCAGGACGACGCACCGGGCCGCAAAGCGGTGCATCTTCGACAACGAGGTCGCAATATCTTCCATGCGATAGAAGGCGTTGCATCCGAACACGACGTCGGCCTCCAACTCCGGCGCATCCTCCCAGCTGCAGGGCCAGAGCCGGGGCGCCTCGCTGGATCGTGCCTCCTCCCAGCGGCGCAGAAACTCCGTCCGCATGGCCAGCGAGGGCTCGACCGCAAAGATCTCGCCAACATGGTTGGCGATCCGCCGGGTGAACGAACCGGATCCGGACCCGATCTCAAGCACTCGGTCGCGGGGCCGCAGCAGTGGCAGGAGGTCAGTGATCAGCACATCGGCGTGCTGCGCCAGTGGGCTCCGCTCGTCGTAGTCTGGCGCATAGCCGCGCCAGAAGGCTTCCTCAGCCGCCTGGTCACGCCAACGCTCGTCGCGTTCGGCCTTCTGGGCGAAGGCCATTTTCCAGAACGCCGACGGTGTCAGCTCGCGGGCCGGTTCCCCCATCTCCCCCTCCTCGTCTTCTTGACGGCAGGCAGGCAACTGCCGATCAACCGAGGTCGTCCTGGCCAGGCAGCAACGCCCGTCCCCATGGCGTCGGGTAGGTCTCGAAGCGAACGCCGAACACCTCGGTGAGGATGCCTGAGGCCAGGATGTCCTCGTTGGTTCCGCAGACGACGATCCGGCCTTCGGCCATGACCGCTATGCGGTCGGCGAAGCGCAGCGCAAGGTTGAGATCGTGCAGCACGACCAGCGATGCGACATCGGTCAAGCACCGTCGCAGGTACTGCATGGTCCTGAGCTGATGGGCGGGGTCCAGACTGGCAATCGGCTCGTCGGCGAGCAGCAGGCTCGGCCTTGCAATGAGTGCCTGCGCCAGCAGCGCACGGGCGCGCTCCCCGCCCGACAGCGAGGCGAATTGGCGATCGAGCAGTCCGGTCAGCTCGAGATCCTGAAGCAGACCGCTCGACTTGTCTGTCGTATCGCCGGCTGCGGGTACGGGTGGTCGAACCGCGCTCCATCCGAGTGCATTCAGGCCCCGTTGTCGACCAATGTCCAGGAGGTCGGCGACGCTCAGTTCCCAGTGCGGTGCGAAGAACTGCGGGAGATAGGCGATTCGGCGGGCCCTTTCGCCTGCCGGAAAGTCGGTCAGCCTGCGACCTTTCAGTTCGATCCTGCCGCTCCACGCAGTTTCGATGCCGCCGAGACACTTGAGGGCACTGCTCTTGCCGGCACCATTCGGGCCGACCAGGGCCAGCAGCTCCCCTGCGAATATCTCGAGTGCGACGCCGTCCAGCACCGGGCGACGAGCCTTGATGAGACGCAGGTCTGCAAGGCGCGCCAGCGGACTGTGTTTCGCGGCCGCTTGAGTCATTGACGGCTGCGCCTTGCCAGAATGAGCATGAAGAAGGGCGCGCCGATCAGCGCGGTCAACAAGCCGAGCGGAATCTCCGCCGGTGGGAGGAGACTGCGGGCCAGACCGTCCAGCAGGGTCAGGAGAATGCCGCCCACCAGGGCCGAGGTCAGAATGAGCGGTGCGTGGCGCGGTCCAAGCGTCCAGCGCACCAAATGCGGAACGATCAAACCGACGAAGCCGATCGTGCCGCCCCAGGTTACGGCGAGCGCGACAAGGGCGGAGGCGAGCAAGGTCGCCATCACGACGAAGCGCTCGACGGGCAGGCCCATATTGCGCGCCACGTCGTCGCCGAGGCCGAGAACGTCGAGGCCGTGGGCAAGTCGGCGCGCGAACGCCAGCAGGAGCAGGCACGCCAGCGCGACGTAGCCCAACTCGCGCCAGAAGGGAGTCTGTATGCCACCAAGCGTCCAGGACAGTACGACCTGGAGGCTGATCGTCTCGTCGGTGAGCGCCAGCATCAGATAGCTGCGCAAGGCCCCGAGGAATGCCGCCATGGCGACGCCGGCCAAGAGCAGTCCGGCGGTGTCTCTCACCCGGGCGAGGCGTGCCAGCAGGAGGACGCCAAGCGTCGCGCCGAAGGCGCCCAGAAACGACAGGATCGGCAGCAGCAGCAGCGGGGAGACCGCTTGGAAGAGCGCGAGCCCCGGGACCAGCAGCGCGAGGGTGGCGCCGAGCGCCGCGCCCGGTGCGGTACCGATCAGGAAGGGATCGGCGAGCGGATTGCGGAAGATGCCTTGGAAGATCGCCCCGGCTGCACCGAGCAATCCGCCAACCATGAAGGCGGTCAGGACACGCGGCAGCCGCCACTCGAACAGCAGGCGGTCCAGAGGATGATCGCTCGCCGCCGGCCGGAGCAGGTCCAGCAACCGGCCGGGGCCGAGCAGTTCCGGGCCGAGCATCATGGCGAAGGCAATGGATAGGCATACCGCGGCAACGAGGATTGCCGCCCAGCCGGTCGGGATGCCAAGGATGCGCGTCAAGTGCGGCGGATCGACACGAGATCTGGGTGCAGCGCGCGGGCGACGGTGCGCACGCCTTCGACGACGCGAGGCCCCGGGATCAGGACCTGGCCGCGTGGGATCGCGTCGACCCGCCCGGCGGCGACGGCCGCGATGCCGTTCCAGTGAGGACGCTCGAGAAGGGCGGCGACATCCGCCTCGCTGCCGGCGACGAGGATGTGGTCAGGATCCGCTCGGAAGACGGCCTCGCCGCTGACCTGTGAGAGACTCGTGCGGTCGCCGAAGACGTTGAGGCCGCCGGCATGGCGCAGGATGTCGTCCGTGTAAGTGCCAGGCCGGACCGAGTGGTAGCCGGCACGGCCGGCCGCGCCGGTCTCGAAGTAGACCCGCTTGGGCGATCGTGACGCGAAGCGCTCGGCCAGCGCCGAGAGTTCGTCCTTGATCGCCCGGGTCAGCGCCCGCGCCTCCAGCTCGCTGCCAATCGCGCGCCCGACCAGACCAATATTGGCCAGGATTCGCGCCAGCGTCGGATGCTCGAGGACGACCACCGGAACGCCAGCCAGACGCATCGGCCGCAACAACTGTGCGGCCGCGTGCCGCGAAGGTGTCACGATGACGAGGTCGGCGCCGAGCCGGGCAATGATGTCCGGGCTGAAGCCAATTCGGCTGCCGATGCGTGGCCGGTCGAGGACCTCCGGCGGGTAGCTGGTCAGGCCGTCGATCGCAACGATGCGCCCGGCGCCGCCAAGTGCCGCAACGATCTCGGTGTTGCTGGAGAACACCGGCACGATGCGGGCAGGCCGGCGGGCGATACGGACGCGCCGGCCCAGCGCGTCGGTCACCTCGCGCGGCCAGCCGCCGTGCGACCCCGCCATCACCGCACAGGGTGCGGTGATGGCTACCGCGAGGGTCCCGGCCGCGGCCGGCAGCAAGCGGCGTCGAGTGAGCTTCATCAGGACATCAGAAGGTGACCCTGATGCCGGCGGAGAAGAAGCGCCCGCGCATCGAGTTGCCCCGGCCGCCGTTGGAGTTCGAGGGGTCGGAGATGTAGGGCTGTTCGTCGATCGCGACGAACATCGGGTGCTGGTTCTTGTCGAGCAGGTTGGTGATCCCACCGTAAACGGTGACCCGGTCAGTCACGTTGTAGTGGCCACGCACGTTGAAGACCCAGTAGGCATCCTTGCGGTGCACG
>JAPPBK010000263.1 GCA_026705105.1 Chloroflexota bacterium
GCGCACGGTTTGGGGCCGTGAGGCCGGCGGTTCAAATCCGCCCACCCCGACCACTGCTCGACCCGCCGCCGAGTCAGATCCGAGGCTTGAGCAGCTCAGCCATGCTTGGCGGTCGATCGGCGAGGATTCCCTCCTCCAGCAGCGCGGCGATCTCCGCCTCGGTCTTGTCCAGGTACTCCGTCAGCACTTCCAGATTGTGTTCGCCCAGACCCGGCGCACCGCGGCGATAGGTCGCCGGCGTCTCGCTCAGTCGCACCGGACAGCCGGGATAGCGCAGCGCGCCCACATCCGTGCTCGACACCTCGGCCCAAAACTCCCTCGCGGCCAGGTGCTCCGACTCCAGCAGATCCCGCGCGTCGGCCAGGACGGCGGCGATCACCCCGCGCGCCTGCAGACGCGCGGCCGCCTGAGTCGGAGCGATGGCCCGACTCCAGATGCCGAGCGCGGCGTCGATCTCGTCGTGCCGCGCTTCACGTTCCCACAACGCCCAGCTCGTCCAGGCATCCGGCAGCTCGGCAGTCTCGCAGAGTGCCCGCCATTCGTCGTCGGATGTGATCGAGATGGCCAACCAACGAGCGTCGCCGAGGCATCGGTAAACGCCCTGCGGCGCGACGCCCTGCTCGCGATTGCCGCGTCGCGGCGGCGGCTGGCCAACCACCTGGGCAGAGAGCAGCTCGTCGCCCGCGAACGTGCCCATCGACTCGATCATTGCGGTTTCGACCCGCTGTCCATCGCCGCCTGAAGACATGCGGCGCCAAAGCGCCACCAGCGTCCCGGCAACCGCGCTCATCCCCGAGACCGGATCCGGCCAGGCCACCCCGGAGCGGTAGGGAATGCCGTCGGCATAGCCCGACATCATCGTCATGCCCGTCGCCGCCTCGATCACGGGTCCCAGTGCGACCCGGTTGGCGCCAGGACCCGTCGAACCATAGCCGGGCATCGAGGTGTGAATGATGTTCGGATTCAGTCGTCGCAGCGAATCCCAGTCAAGACCCCACTGCGGGAAGACCCGGGGCGAGAAATTCTCGAGCACGACGTCGGAATCCCTTAGCAGCTCGCGGAAGACATCCAATCCTCTCTCGCTCGAGAGATCGATCGACACGCCGCGCTTGTTCCGCGCCAGCTTGTTGAAGCCGCCGTTGCGATTCCAGTGCCGCTCGCCCAGTTCGTTGTCGGGATAGAGGTGAGTCAGTTCGGCCAGTCCCTCGGGCACCTCGAGGGGCCCGCGGTTCCAGGGCGACTCGATGTGAACGACGTCCGCTCCGAGATCGCCCAGCAGCCGGCCCGCGATCGGTCCCGCCCAGACGCGTGTGAGGTCGAGCACGCGCAGCCCTGTCAAGGGACCGTCGCGCAAGTCGGACTCACCGGAACCGACGGGCGGCGCCGACGCCCACTGACCCAGTTCACCCGCCTCAATCGTCCTCGGCGGCTGAGGAACGGCGCCGCCCAGGTCCTCACCGAACCGGAACGGCCCGCTTGGGATCAGCTCGTCTCCGCGTCTCTCGTCGAGCGGCACGAAGAACTCTCGCGCGATCATGTGTGGATCAGTGAGGAACTCGTGCGTATCCCACACCGGTCCGAGCGGCGAGAAGGTCGCCTCCCCGAGCTCGCAGATCTCTTCCGATGTATGGGACATGAGCCACGGGGCCAGGGCTGCGTCGAAGGCCCGCTTGTTGCGTCCCCGGGACTCGTTGGTCGCGAAGCGCGGGTCGTCGAAGATGTGCCCAACCCCCGCAGCGTGGAGAAACGGCTCCAGCTTGGCTGCAGTCGCGTGTCCGAGGAAGACGAAGCCGTCGGCGCACTCATACACGCCTGCCGGGTGCCACATGCCGGGCTGGGCGTTGCCCTCGCGCTGCAGAATGTGGCCGGCGTGGGTCCACATCGTCGTCGTGTGCTGGTGCATGGCGACCATCGCCTCGAGATGCGCCAGCTCGACCGTCTGGCCGCGCCCGCTGGACTCGCGCGCAATCAACGCCGCCATCGCGCCGATGAACCCGTACATCCCGCCCGAATACTCCGTGTGCCGGCCATGCCGACGAAACGGATGCCGATTCGGCTCGCCGTTGAGGTACATATGCCCGCTCGCGGCATCGTCGGTGAAGACGTTCGAGCGCCGATCGGCCCAGGGTCCGTTCAGGCCGAACGGCGAGATCAGCACGCGTACCAACGCGGGCGCGTCAAGCGAATCGGTTACGGGAACCAGTGGATCCGGCGCCGAACTCTCGATCACGACATCTGCGCCGGCGATCAGTCGTCCAATCTCCACCGACTCCGGCTCCCGTTCCAGGATCAGCTTCGAGGTGTTGACAAACGCCCAGATCGAGCCGACTTCCCCGGCAGCCAGGGCATGCTCAGGGAGCAACTCCCCGTGATGCAGCAGCGGATCGCCGCCGGGCGGAACGACCTTGACAACCTGTGCGCCGTAGTCCGCGAACATCTTGGCGGCGAATGCGCCTGCGTGCGACCCGGCCAGCTCTACCACTCGCAGGTCCGCAAACGGCTTGGTCATCGGCATCGTCGCTTCGTTCGAACGTCTCAAAGGTGTCCGTTAAGCTAACGCCCGAACGACTGAGTCAACACTGGAAGGACCCCACGTGGCCACCGAACACTTCCCGATCGAGGCCGGGCACATCATCCTCTTTGCCCGCTCCGTCGGTGACGCGAATCCGATCTACTACGACGCGGGAGCCGCAGCCGAGACCGAGCCCGGACACATCATCCCGCCGCCGACCTTCGTCCAGTCGTCGGCACAGTTCACCGAGGGCTACAGCCTGCGTCCCGTGATCGGCGAGCCGTGGTTCGGCTCGGGCAAGGAGCCGACCGGCATTCAGCGCGAATCGTCAGGCGGCGGCGGAGGCACCGGCTTCCACGCCGAGCAGCATTACGAGTACCACGCGCCGATTCAGCCGGGCGACGTGCTCAAGGCCGTCGACAAGCCGGGCAACTCCTGGGAGCGTGAAGGGCGCCGCGGCGGCTCGCTCAAGTTCAACGAATCAATCACTGAGTACTACAACCAGGACGGGGTGCTGGTCGTCACCGCCCGCTCGGTCGGCGTGCAGACATCGCGCGTGGTCGAGTAGCGCCGCCACTTGAACAGGAACAGGCATTCACTATGGCTTTGAACAAGTCCAACCTCACCGTCGGCGACGAGCACAGCGAGCAGATCGTCGACAACCTGACGCGCACCCAGATCATTCAGTACGCCGGCGCATCGGGCGACTACAACCCGCTGCACACTGACGAGATCTTCACCACCAAGGTCGCCGGCTACCCGACCGTCTTCGCCCACGGCATGCTGACCATGGGCATGACCGGCAAGATGCTGACCAACTACGTCGGCGACGGCCGCCTGACCAAGTACGGCGTCCGTTTCGTCGCGCAGGTCTGGCCCGGCGACTCGTTGACCGCGACCGCGACGGTCGAGGCGATCCGCGAGGAAGACGGCGTCAGCCTGGTCGACCTCGCCGTCACCACCGTCAACCAGGACGGCACCGAGGTCATCAAGGGCTCCGCGACGGCCCGCATCGACGGCTAACTCCCCCTCGGCGTCAGTTGGTCCGCCTCAGGGGGTCTGTTCCCGATCCGGGGGCGGCGTGTTCTCCGCCGCCCATTCGGACACGTCGGGGATCAGCCGGTCGACGATACCCATGATCAGCATGAAGGGCACGAAGGCGAGGCCGGTGCCCAGCGCCCACCACCACTCGGCCGCGACCAGAGCGAGGACACAGCCGGAAAAGGTCAGGCCCATACCGAGAATCGAGACCACGCGCAGCACCACCGCGAGCGGCGGAATCGGAGGAATCTGTGGCGGTTGCGAGGACATGACGCTCCGGCCCCCGGCTCACTTGGGGACGCGACTGGTTAGGACTCGGCGATCGTGACCGACTTCATCTTCGGACCGGGCTCGCGGGCGCGCTGCGGATCGCGCTCGGGGAAGGCGAGCACGACGTCCAGGCCCGAGGTGACCTTGCCGAACGCGGTGTAGTCGCCGTCCAGGAACGTCGCGTCGGCATTGCAAATGAAGAACTGGCTGCCCGCCGAGTTCGGGTCCTGCGCTCGGGCCATCGAGAGCACGCCGGCGACGTGCTTGGTGTCGTTGAACTCGGCCGGCACGTTGTAGCCGGGTCCGCCGGTGCCGGTGCCCGTGGGATCGCCGCCCTGGGCCATGAAGCCGTCAATGATGCGGTGGAAGGTGACGCCGTCATAGAACCCTTCGCGAGCGAGAAAGACGAACGAGTTGACGTGCTCGGGCGCCTTGTCGGGCCAGAGTTCCAGCACGATCTCGCCGCCGTCTTCCATCTCGATCGTGGCGCTGTAGCTGACGCCGTCTTTGAGCGCCATCTCGGGACGCTTGCTGTAGCTGGCCATGGATACCTCCGCCGCCGTGCGGCATTGCTGGGCCCGCGGACTACTCCGGGGCGATTTCGCTGATCGTGATCGAGGCGATCTGGGGTCCCGGCGGCGCGCTGGCATCAAACGGGTCACGCTCGGGGAACGCGTCGACGACATCCATTCCCGAGATCACCTCGCCAAACGCCGTGTACTGACCGTCCAGGTGAGCCGCCGTGTCATAGACGATGAAGAACTGGCTGCCGGCAGAATTGGGATCGGCCGTGCGCGCCATCGAGAGCACCCCGCGCACATGCGGCGTGTCGTTGAACTCGGCCGCGATCGTGTATCCGGGTCCGCCCGATCCGCTGCCCGTCGGGTCGCCGCCCTGGGCCATGAACCCGTGGATGATGCGATGGAACGTGACCGCGTCGTAGTATCCCTCGCGCGCCAGGAAGACGAAGTTGTTGACGTGCTGCGGGGCTAGCTCCTCGTACAGGTCAATCACAATGGTCCCGCCGCCAACCATCGTGATCGTCGCGCGGTAGTCCACCCCGTCTTCCAGGGCAAGATCAGGTGGCGAGTCCCAGGAGAGTGAGAGGTCGGGAACCAGCGGCGCCGATTCCTGGGCAGACTCGGGCTGCGCGGCCTCCGACACCACCCCGTCCTCGGTGACGCGTATGGATACGATCTTCGGGCCCGTGACCGGCAACGGAATCGCCGCAGGATCGCGCGAGGAGAATGCATAGAGCTGGTCGAGCCCGCCCGTCACCTGTCCGAATGCGGTTGCGCCTTCGATCAGCGGTCCTTCCGAGAGCGCGATCGCAAACTGCGAAGACGATGCGCCGGATTCGTCGCGCCACATCGCGACTACGCCGACGCCGTCGACAGCGAGCGCCGATTCGTTTTCGGCGGTAATCGGTTCGTCAGGCAGCACATACCCCGCCCCGCCGCTGCCGTCGGTGGCCGGATCGCCGGCCCTGACCCTGACGCCCGGCAGCACCTCGTGGAATGTGAGCTCGTCGTAGAACCCCGCTCGGGCGAGGAAGACGAAGTTGTTGACGTGCTCCGGCGCCTGCTGCTCGAACAGATCGATACTGACGACACTGCCGTCTTCCAGAGTGATTTGAGCGCCGTAGTCGACGCCGTCACTCAGTGCGAATGCCGGCGGCGCGTCCCAGGTGGGCTTGCCCGCGACCGCGCCCGTCAC
>JAPPBK010000229.1 GCA_026705105.1 Chloroflexota bacterium
ACATGCTCAACCCACGGTCGGCCCCGTCCCACACGACCAACTGAACACTACACTCCCTGCTCGTAACCAGTGTTCGCGTGTCTTGTCGCAAACCAATCGGTCCATGTTCTCAGGCGTCATCTTGCTGAGTGTGTCAACACTTCGTTCGAGCAAGTTCTCCGGAAACTTGCGCAAGATCCAGCAAGCGCAATCATCGCCGTCGCGACACCCTTCACTTGTTACGCAATTATCTCTCACATCTGGCAAGCTCCGAAGTCGCGACAGCGCATCTAGCCAGAACGAGCGGACCGGACCATCCGGTCGGTCAAGTATCCACGCGACGTTCGTCCCCTCCTTGAAGTCACAGTAATCTCGAACCACACTTGCTGGCCGCCCGGTGTCGAGGTACTCCAGCTTCGTTACCAGGCCCATAGTCGGTTGCTTGCCTGCAACCACGACTTCTAGTAGGCGGGTGGGAAGGGTGTTTTCTGCCTCACGACACCTCGACACGACTGCATGCGCCCAAGCTTCGTGTTGCCGCAGCTCTCTTAAGACAAGCCTCGCCGTATCACCGATCGAGTCACCCGGAGCCTCAACGTCACCGTCAACCAGGCAAATGCACAGCTCCCCTCGCTCCCGGTAGCCCCGAAACTCCACCGCCGTCGCGCTGCCTCCCCCTCCAATCAGTCGACATCGCATCCTCACTGTACCCATCTGACGCACCTGCCCATACCATCGTCCCATCTGCTCCGCCAGCGCGGCATCACGTCGGTTCTCGCCCAGAACAACCGCCCGTACACACCGTTCGGCTTCCACAAAATGCCTCAGCGGCACCGAAATCACCGAGACGCCGTCAACCTGCCTCGTAACACAGCCACCCCCTCGTCCAATTCTAATTCGATGTGTCACCGCGTGACGTAAATCCTTCTTCATTGTCTGTTGTTCGCCGGCCTTAGTCAACATCTCACGCGCTCTCGTCGACAACCCCGCCACGTCTCCCAGTGACCGAAACAACTCACGGCTCCCCAGCAGCAAATGATAACCTCGCCGCCGTGCATAAAGAATCTGCTCAAGCGCACCTCGCTCTTCACTTGACAGTCCCTCCCCCAAGAGTTCATCCCCAAGTTCGAGCAACATCGCGCCCCCCCTACTCCGTCTGGAAAAACCCGTACGGCCAGTTCTCCAGGAATCCGTCAGCGTCGAACGTGGCCTTTGTCACGTTGGATCTTCCGGCCGACCCACTCCGATCGAACAGCACTACAGCGGCGTCCTCTCGAGCCATCTGACCGTCCGCAATCTGCTCACCGATTCGGTTGACGATTGTTTCACTATGTGTCTCTATCATAATCGTCAAATCCACACCGTGTCGGCGCGCGGACGCAATCGATCTGATCAAGACATCAGTCAACCGTCTCTGCAAACCTGGATGAAGATGTAGTTCCGGCTGTTCGATTGCAAAAATTAATTGATCATTCTCTTGTCCGCGGCCGCGTCCTTCTTTACGTTGCATGGACCATAACTGGACGACAATCGGCAAGATCTGACTGAAACCAAATCCCACATCCGCCAAATTGTAATCCGGCACGCTCGACTCTTCTTGCCGTGGCCCATTTAGGTCCAGCTCACAGATCCGGACCGATAGATGACCGCCTCGAAGTCGTGTCACAATTCCCCACCGTAACTCCTCAGTCATCCACGCCTCGAAATCGCGACGTTCCGCATCTGTTAGGCTGTACAGGAAGCTCGCCAGATTTCGCCCTTCAGCGTCTATCTCAGCAACCGCAAGATCCTGGGGTCGATAATACCGTTCCGCGGTCGCCCTCACAGGTTTGACGTAACGTACACCGGACACAAACGCCAACATTTGCATGTCCAGTTCGCGCACGATGGCATCTAGATGGTTTGCAACAACTAGATTGCGAATCTCCTTGAACTTCAAACTCGATAGGTGAAGGCGATCAACCGACTCAGGCCATGTTGTCCCGGGGACTCCAAGATTTCTTAGGCTCAAGAGGATCTCGTCATCAGTGCCGAATCTGATGCGCTCCGCAGCTGTGAACACCGTCTCATCGACAGTGTTTCCGTGGAACAGGGGACGAATGGCATGCACCAATTCGGGAAGTGCCAGCAAATGTCGGCGGAACCGGTAACGAAAGCTGCGACGCGAGGCGGTCGCCTTATCATGCTGGCGGTGGATCGAGGGGAGAAGAGTTCCTGGTATCAGGACGAACTGATCGTAGGCGTCTTGGAAGGCCTGACGTCCGTTAATCACGATTCGCGAGAGGCGAAACCGATTGTCAATGTGAATGTCGACGACATGTTTGGCGGCCTCGATGGAAACGGATCGAAGGCGCGCTACGGCACTGTCCTTTCGATCAGGGCCAATGGCGAGTGTAATACTACAAAGCAGCGGAGTGGCAAGTTCTAATTGCAGGTGGTGCATGCGATAACCGCCACGTCGATCACGGATGCGCGTGAGAGGGCGTGCGGGGTCGAGAGTAAATTGAAAGGCGCAACGAATTTCTCGATCATCACTATCGCTGGAAAGAGTTTCCTCAAACCCGCCGAAATCCACATAATCGCCGTACCATTGTATCGGACCAGCGGTGAGAGCTTGAACGCTTTGACGGATAAGTGGAAGGAAGCGGAGGAAGCTGCTCTTGCCGGAACTGTTCTTCCCTACGAGAACCGTGAGAGGCCGGAGATCTACGAATCCGGTATCGGAGAGGGAACGGAAGTGCTGTAAACGGATGGCTTTCATCGGACACCGTCGGCTGAGATGAGGGGAGTGGTAACGGGATGCACGCGGCGTGGATCTATGTTAGGAACAGGGTATAGACGTCGAAGGAGCGGTGGGCGGGTGGGAACGCGGAGCTGCCGTTTGGGCACTTTCTAAAGGCCGTTCGTTCAGATCGAGTTGTTGAGCAGTTCAGGGCGGCTTCGGGAACGAAGGACCGCACCAGGGACGGGCAACGTACACGGCGTCGATGGATGCCACAACAGGGAGGGGATGGTGGGGCATGACGGACACGGAGGGAGGGGGTTCAACTGCCGTTGACCAATCGATGACGATGGGGCCCGAGGCGAGCGAGTCGCTTCTCGGAAGGGCGAGATACGATTGGTGAGGTTTCGTGTGGTGGTGGTCGGATCGAGACTGGCGGGATTCAGAACCGGTTGATGGGTGCGCGGCATGTAGGAGTGCGGCAATTGTCTGGCAGGAGCTTCGGCGAGGTCAGGGCTTCATGCTGCCGCCTTCGCGGGCTTGGCGGGATGCCGTTCTCGAGAAACTGGGGGGCGGGTCGGGTAAACTCGATGCTGCGGCCGCGTGTCTGGGGCCCCCTTGGCCGACCGATTCATACTAGGTCATCCTCCCCTTGGGTCGGGGCGGTCGGCCAGCAGTGTCCGATAGAAGGGTTCGCTGTAACGGGTGGCGGTGGGCAGCCGGACCCACGCGGATGAAGCAGTCAAGGCACGGTTTGGATGTAGATCTTGCCCACACCGTTAATCGCGCCACGACAGTAGTGACGGAGTCCTGCCTATCGCCGGTTCTTGGATCAACGTGCTCGATCTGTTTCGGTGTCGCGGAACGACCGAGGCAGACTTGGGCACTCAGCTGCGCGATCGACGCCAATGCGGTCAATGACTTCTTGGAGTCGCTGGCGGGGGACCTGCATGCGCCCATCGCGCAACGCCAGGAAGATCGCCTCGCTCTGTCCAGGCTCCCCGAGTCGCTCCGCCACCAAGGGGTCGAGTAGCATTTCGACGGTCGACACAAGCGGCAGGCTGGGGAAGCGGGCAGCACATATCCTCCTTGCCTTGTTTTCGTCGATCAGTGCGATGCCATCGTGTCCTACCGCGTAGGCGATCGTTGAGGCTTCGCCGTCGTCCAGAGTCCCCTCGAATCCGCCTTCGATGAGGGAACGGTAGACGAGGTCATCGCTAGGTGTGAGTTCCGACAATTCGACTAATCCCTGACCGATCAACGCTTCGAGTCTCTCTCCACAACGGTGTCCATGGGACTCCCCCATGGACAGCTCTCGGAGAACGTTGGGGGTCACGAGGAACGGGTTATGGCAAGCACCGATAATCGCGGCCGCGCTCGCAGTCGCGTTGAGGTTGATGATCACGCTGGCGTCGGCCACGATGGGGATGGCTGGGTTAGCGGGGAAGCTCGACGAGCTCATTAGCCTCGTGTTGTTCGGTTTCGACACCGTCAAGAAGCTGCCTCACCTCGAGACGATGAAGCCTGAGCAATCGTGCGAGTTGTCCCTCGCTGTAGAGGGTCTTCTTCCACGCTTCGCGCACCAGAAGCGCCAAACGTGGCGGCACGCAATCCAGGTGCGGGGTCCCGTCCTCTTGCTCGTTGGGCGACGCGCCCAGCACTTCCTCCGCTTGTCTGTTCGTAATGCCCCCGTGGGCTTGAAACCAATCCCAGGTTCCATCGCGAGCGAGCCGTAGTTCTTCGAGCCGGCGGACCATGGCTTCGCGCGAGACCCCAAAGCAGTGAGCCAGAAGAACCACATGACGACGCGTGAGGTGTGAATGACCGGCCGTAAGTTCGGCGAAACGCTGCTTGACGGCGCGGGCAGGAGTCAAGAAGGAACGCGCGAAGTGGTCCGCGTATCGCTCTTCCCGCGAACTCGGGCTGCTGTCCGCCCTCAGGACACCCGGCTCTCGACGGGTCGAGGTAAAGTGTCCCAACTCATGTGCGAAGGTGTACGCGCGCCGACCGACGGGATGGCTGGCATTCAAAAGCATACATGCGCCCACCGCGTCATCGTAAGCGAACATTCCCGAGATGCGGCTGTCGAGGGGCCGCAGATACACGCGGATCCCCAGGTCCAGATCCACCATGGAAACGATGTCCTTGATCGGACCTGCTCCAAGTCCAAGCCAGCTACGCAAATCTTGCGCATCCTGCTCCGCCTGGGCGCGGACGTCGCCGGGAAGGATGCGTTTCTCGCGAGGATAGTTCCGATGCCGCTCGACACCCAGCGCGTTCTCCAGCTCCACCTCGGCGCTCACCAAGTCGGTAAGCAGTCGCGCGGCTCCGTCGGTCGCCCCGTCTGAGCTTCGCCGCAGTCGTCGAAACTGGGGTACGAGATCGAGATGAACCGCATCCCGTCGCAGAATCGCGTTTGCGGACGTCCCGTACAGGAACGCGAGCTCTTGCAATTCTCGGGTCTTGACTGGTCGCCGCCCCTGTTCAATCGCGACGAGCGTCGTGCGCGCAATCTGGATTGCCTCAGCCGCCTCGGCTTGAGTGAATCGCGCGACCTGTCGCGCGATCTGGAGGCGTTCACCGATGGCGCGGTCGGGCAACGTGTCGGTGATGAAGGTCATCGGTCACCCCGAATCCAGTTCCTGACGAACGAACCTGCCCCCAACGAATTCAGATACGCCTTCCACTCATCTGCATGGCGCTCCAAGAGGCGAATCAGGTGCTCCTCCGAATCCGAGTGCCGGAGAACGCGTCGGAGGGAAGCCGCGCGCCGTTTCACGATCCCGATACGAGTCGCCTATCTCGACGCCTGCCACCTGCAGCACGCGCAGTG
>JAPPBK010000389.1 GCA_026705105.1 Chloroflexota bacterium
TGCATCTCTTCCCCTCTCCCCCCGCGAAGCGGGGGGAGATGCCGAAAGCCTGCCCCCGCAAAGGCGGGGGGCAGAGGGGGGCACTCCGCTTACGACTACCCTGCCCTGTACAGACGCAACTACAGGAGAGCCACCCCATGAAGCACATGCGCATCGGCGTCCACATCGCCCTGCAGAACATCCAGATGATGGGCGCGCCCGCCCTGATCGACGGCATCGTCGCCGCCGACCGCGACGGCCTCGACACCGCCTGGCTGACCGTCGGCGGACCGGCCCCGGACCCGTTCGCCGTGTTCGTCGGCGCGGCGCTCTCGGGCGCGGAGCGGATCACCTTCGGCACCTCGATCGTGCCGACCTACCCGCGCCACCCGATCTCCATGGTCCAGGGCGCGGCCTCCGTCGATCAGTTGGCGCCGGGACGCCTGATCCTCGGCCTCGGTCCCTCGCACAAGCCGGCGATCGAGGGGACCTGGGGCATTCCCTTCCACAAGCCGCTCTCGCACCTGCGCGAGTACGTGACGGTCTGCCGCGCGCTGCTCGAAGAGGGCGAGGTCAACCACGAGGGCGAGCTGATCACCGCCCGCGCCCAGCTTCCCGGCGGCCCGACCCAGGTCTCGACGATGATCTCGGCCCTGCGCGAGAAGGCGTGGTCGCTGAGCGGCGAGATCACCGCCGGCGGCATCTCCTGGATGTCGCCATTGCCCTACATCCGCGACGTCGCGCTGCCCGCGCAGCAGGCCGGCGCCGACCTGGCCGGCCGCGACCGACCCGCGATGGTCGTGCACACGCCGATCATCCTCTCAGAGGACCAGGACGCCATCCACTCCGCCGCCAGGCGCCAGTTCGGCTTCTACCAGCGCCTGCCCTACTACTCGCAGATGCTCCAGGACGCCGGCTACGACGAAGCTGCCGGCGCCGACTTCACCGACCGCATGGCCGACGCGCTGATTGTCTCCGGCTCCGAGTCCGAGGTCGGCGACCGCGTCCGCGCCATGCACGACGACTACGGAGTCGACGAACTCCTCGCCGCCATCGTCGTCCTCGAGGAAGACGCCGAGTCCCACATCGCCCGAACCCGCGCCTTCCTCGGCGAGCTGGCCCAGGCGGACTAATCCGACTGGGCAGGCTTCTGAGGCGCTGCCGTCTCTGCAAACAGCCCGATTGAAGAAGTGGGATCGACGCCGTCGATCTGGCTCGATTCTGATCGTATTCCTAGCCACGTTCGGTAGGCCAAAAGGGACTGTACTGCGAACGTTCGTGTGGGAGGTGACGCTGTAGACCACGGTTTGTTCGCTGCGGTCAAAGTACTAGCCTGCCCTTGCCGATTCGGGAGAAGGCTCCAGCCAACAGTCGCCGATGGGCTCGTCACGCGACTCTGCAGGGCGGCCGGCGTGAAGCTGAATGCAACCTGCCTTTCGTCCTGGTTCAGAGAGGCATATGCTGCCCGAGCCGCTTCGCGCCGCGCGCCATAGTCTCCTTGAAGTCAAGCTTCGGGATGCTGCGCGCAGCAGACTCCGCGCACGGGGCCGCGCTAGACTACGCCCGTCCTCGCGAAGGCAGCAGGCGCATGACGACGCAAACCCCGGCTGATTTGTACGAGCCGGAGCCGGTACCGGTCGGGGAGCTGCGCCTGGACG
Organism: Chloroflexota bacterium; assembly: GCA_026705105.1. GTDB lineage: Bacteria > Chloroflexota > Dehalococcoidia > Bin125 > Bin125 > Bin125. Next base: position 1,638 of record JAPPBK010000389.1, read on the forward strand.
CGCGCAATCCCCGCATTCAACACGCAGGCGAGCGCCTCAGCCAAGACGAGATCCTCAGCATCCTGTGGCGCGAGTACTCCGTGGATGAAGTGGCGTGGTCCATCGCCCGAAACGGCTATTTCCCCCACGAAGCGCTTTTCGCCTCGGAGGAAGACGGCGCGCTTGTCGTCATTGAAGGTAACCGCAGGCTTGCTGCGGTCCGCCTGCTCCGCGAGCCCGATCTCCGAAAGAGGATGAAGGCCACTGACTTGCCGTTGATCTCGCCGGAAGATGTTGCCGCGCTGGACATGCTGCCTGTCATCCGCCGTCGCCGCAAAGATGTCTGGCAGTACGTCGGATTTAAGCACGTGAACGGCCCGCAGTCGTGGGGCTCCTTCGCAAAGGCCGAATACATTGCCTGGGTGAGGAACGATGTCGACAAAAGCCTGGCCGACATCGCGGAGACGATCGGGGATCGGCACCGCACGGTCGCTCGCCTCTACCGTGCATATATGGCGATCGAGCAGGCAAGGGCCGCCGGTGCATACGATGTGGATCAGCAACGAGCGCGCAAACGGTTCGCGTTTTCACACCTCTATACCGGCCTCGACTATCGCGGTATCCAGGAGTTCACCGGGATCGCCGACCTCGAGCCGCCGACTGAGAAGCCGATTCCTTCACGGAAAATGAAGCAGTTCGGCGAGCTGTGCGTATGGCTGTGGGGCGACAAGACGCGAGACGTCAAACCAGAAGTCAAGACCCAGAATCCGCATCTCCGACAGCTGGACGAGGCGCTTCAGTCGAGGGGTGGTCTTAGCGCACTCCGTGCCGGTCTGGGCCTCTCCGTCGCCTACGACGTCCACCGTGGCGACACCGCGTTGTTCCGCGAAGCGCTGGTCGAGTCGAGGCAGGCGCTCCAGAAGGCGCGCGGGAAGGTACTGACCGGGTTCGCCGGTGAGGCGGACCAACTCGAGGAGATCGGACAGATTGTCACGCTGGCCGAGACACTGCACGACGATATGCAAGACATCGTCGCAAAGCGTCGCGGTAGGGGCCGCCGGTCGTCAAGAAGGAGGTAACAGTCCTGCCGACACTAAGGGCCCCTGAAGTCTCGTCCGGTCCAATCGGGCACGCCGATTGGCTTGAGCTGACGGCGATCGTCGCTGGCGACTCGGAGAGTTCAGGTCACGATCTGACGAACGCCATAAGCCGTGCCGGCTCGATCGACGCGGCCGGCGAGGCCGACGAGAGTGACGACGACGAACCGCTTGATGAACCCATCGAGGCTGAGGATGACGAACTCGAAGCCATCGCTGATGCGGCTTTCGATCTGCTTGCGGAGCGCGAGGAGATCGTCGGAGCGGCCTATCCGTTCAGCGTGGACGGCTCTTTGCTCACCGCGGAGGATGGAGCCCTGGCGTCCCCATATGCGTTCCTCGCGGCGCTCACACACTTCGGGCCACTGTTCAACGGAACTCTGGAAGGCAGCTCGCTGTTTGAGAGGCTTAGCGCTGCGGCGCTGGTCGAGTACCTCGGCGGCACGCCTAGCGTGCGCTCGTTCAACTTCGGGTTCCCGCGGCCGCAGACTCTGCGGTCATTCCGACAGGCGATCGATGACTTGTGCGAGAAGATGGGCGAGGGCGGCGGCAGCGCCAGCAGAATGAAGGCATCCGACATGAAGGACGCCGGACTCGATCTCGCGGTGTGGGTGCCGTTCAAAGACGGTCGACTGAACCAGTTGAGTGTCTTCGGCCAATGTGCCGCAGGCCGGAATTGGAGAAGCAAGATCTCTGAACTACAGCCTTCTCATTTCTGTAGGTCCTGGATGCTAGAGCCGCCCGCGCTATTGCCGCTCGCGGCGTTCTTCGTCCCCAGGCAAATCGGAGAGGCGCACTGGGAAACTGACGTACTGCGCGAGCGACAAATGCTGTTCGACCGCCTGCGAATTGCGCGGCTACTCGGCGACCTCGACGAACAGCTCGTGGAGCGCTGCGCAATATGGACCGCAGCAGCAATCGGTTGAGCATAGTGAGAATGCCGCAGTCGCCATAATGGACCGATGGTGAGTATGAGAACTGCGAGTCCCCTCCGCTACCCCGGCGGCAAGGCGTCCTTGGCCGGCGTTCTGAGTGAGATTCGTGACTTGAATGAGCTCGGCGAACACGCCGTCGCCGAGCCTTTCGCCGGAGGCGCGGGTGCCTCGCTCTCTCTGCTGTACCGCGGCCAGACGCCGAAGATCCACATCAACGACCTCGACCCAGCAATCCACTCCTTCTGGCATTCCGCGGTCCACGAGAGCGAGTCGCTGCTCAACATGCTCGACGAGCGCCCCGTGTCGGTAGACGAGTGGAAGAGGCAGCGGGCGACCTACCGCGCTGGTGGACCGTCGCGCCTGGAACTCGGATTCGCGGCGTTCTACCTCAACCGCAGCAATCGCTCCGGGATCATCAAGGACGGCGGAGTCATCGGCGGACTCGACCAGAGCGGGCCGTGGAAGATCAGTGCCCGCTTCAATCGGCCCAAGTTACGCGAACGCTTGCAGCGCATCGCGGAACACGGCGAGCAGATTTGCGTTACGGGCCTTGACGGCATCGAATTCATCGGGACGCTGGACCAGGCATCGACGATGTTCTTCATCGACCCGCCCTACTGCGGCAAGGGATCGAGGTTGTACCTGAACGTCCCACTTCCGGACTACCACGAGCGCCTCGCGGCGCAGCTGCGCGGCATGGGCGACGGCGCTTTTTGGGTGCTGACCTACGACGACTGTCCAGAGGTCCGCGAGCTCTACGAGGAATGGGCGAACCTCCAGAGCTTCTCGCTGCGTTACACCGCGTCGGAACGCCGCCAGGGCGAGGAGGTCCTGATCACGCCCAAGGCACTGCGCACGCCCCTGCCCCTGAGTCTGGCCGCCGCCGCGGCTGTGTGATCCGGCGCACTCACGCCGGCTGCCTGGTGTCTCTCACGGGAGCAAGAAAGCATGGTCCACACCCGGTGTTTGGACCCGCTGACCCAGCGCGGGTTGGTGATCACGCTGAATCGCTGATCCTCGAAGGCGCAACCCCATCTTCCTTGTCCCCGATCTCGAGGTTGTGCCAACCGGTCGCAACCTTCGCCGGAAGTAACACCAGATCGATTACTCCCTCTTCGAGTGCGCGCTCGCGCGAGAGCAGCGGGGAGCGCTCAAGGAGTCTCCTCGATAGGCGCGAGCGCAAGCGCGACAGCTGACGGCGGCTGCGCTCGGGGAACTCGACACTGGCCCGCTCGGTCCTGCATCGGGAGGGCAACGGGGGGTACGGCTCTTAGCTGCACCGGACGCTAGGATGAGGAATCCATGGACACGAGACTGCAGTGATGAGAAGGATGACATTGGCCGTGAGCTACTCGTCCTACAAGCGTGCGCTGGAACTGAAGAGAACGCGCGCGAGGAAGTCATGGCTATGCTCCTCGTGCGGGGATTCCATCGATCCCGGCGATGACTACTATCGCCAATCCTTGGGCAGGATTAGGAAGCCCCCTCGCGTACAACTGAGCGCATTCTGCGTGGGTTGCAAGGACTCATCGCTCGCAAGGCAACTCCATACGGCGCCGTGATGCGGGCCGTGGTCGTCGAGTGAGCATGAGCATCACCTCCAACCCGCATTGCCGAACTCCGGGCGTCCCAGCCCTCGTGTTTTGTAGCGGGCTGGGCAAGGCTTACGGAGTGTGTCAGCATCCCGGAAGGGTCCTCCCATGGCTGAGTCTGTATCTTTGCCGACGGCGAATTTGCTCTTGAATTCCGAGAATCCCCGGCTGAGCGCATTCAGCAGAGGTCAGCGCGAGACCCTTCGCGCGCTGGCGGAGGAGCAGGGTCCCAAGCTCCGGGTGCTGGCAGAAGACATCGTTGAGCACGGCCTAGAC
>JAPPBK010000039.1 GCA_026705105.1 Chloroflexota bacterium
CTGACATGGCCGCCTGCCCGCGAGGCGGAGCGAGACCGATCCAGTTGGATCGAATCTCGGCCTCGCGAGCGCCCTGCTCCACGGCGATTCCGACGCGGTTGCCTGAGACGAAGTTCGGTTCGATGGTTCCGACTCTCGTCTCTGACGAGCCTGGACCCAGAAACACGCCTACATAGTTCGCCGCCGGTCGACCGTCGCGCCGCAGGCCAATGCGGTTGCCGTCGATGGAGACCGAATGCCTGGTCTCGCGCACCTCGATCCCCGCGACTTCACTATGTCCGATCGTGTTGTCGCGGATGGTCGCCTGGGCGGAGTCGACGATCAGGATGCCGTCGTCGTTCGGCGCGGCGCGACCGTCGGCGGCAATGCCGATCAGGTTGCCGATAATCTGCGCGTCCACGCTGCCGCCGCCGCCTACGACGATGCCGTGTCCCGTTCGTCTCGAGACGCTGTTGCCGCCGATCCGATTGTCCTCAATCCGCGCTCCGCGAGCGCCGGCGAGCACGGCGACGCCACTCAACCGATTGGGCCCTGTTGTGTTGTTCGCCCGGAGCCCGATCCAGTTGCCCTCGATCCACGCGTCTGAGGCATCGGACCCGATTACCCCAATCCCGTAGCGCTCGAAGCCGACGATGCCCAGACCGCTCACCCGCCCGCTCGCCGCGCGCAGCTCCAGTCCGGCGGCGTCGCCTGCCCGCGCGCCGTCAATCCAGACGCTCGGCTGCAGATCGGATGAAGGCTCGCCATCCGAGCCGAGTATCGCGATGCCGGAGTCGTCCAGCGGCGGCAGCGGAGAGATAGGCCGGATCGTCATCCCCGAAGCGAAGCGAATCGCGTCGCCGCCCGAGGATGCGTTCGCCCCCTCGATCGCCCAGCGCAGCGTGCCGGGACCGTTGTCGCCGTCGGACGTGACGAGCCATTCATTCGTCGACTGCGCCGAGATCGGTAGAGCGGCGAGCACGAGCAGGCCAGCCAGCACTGCGCCAAGCGCGACCAGTGTCGTGCGGAGATTCACACGATCACTCTATGTCGGGACTGCGCGGAAGCGGAACGCTAGCCCTGCGTCAGCGGCGCTCGACGTTGGGCAGCAGCGCCGCCGATTGCAGCACCAGATGGAAGCTGTCGCCCGTCTGCAGCGTGAAGTCGACTGCGCCGGGCACGTTGGCGGTGAACCAGGCCTGCCAGCCGCCGGTCTCGTTCTGACGCCAGGCGGCCGAGACGACGTGCCGGATCGAATCGACGATCTGGCTGACCGGCATCTCGGGACCGAGCCAGACGAGGTTGTTCCAGCTTGCCCGCAGCGGCACGCCTTCGCCGAGCAGATCGGAGATCAGGCCGCGATCGTTGACTTGCGCCTTGGCGATCAGCCAGGCCTGCGCCCAGGTCGAATCGATCTGGGGGACAGTGTCGGTGTGTTCGAGACTGAAGGTGGCGGAGGCAACGCCATCCTGGGTCGTGCTCACCACGGGATGGACGTGCGCGCCGGCTCCGCTGACCAGCGGTCGCCATCTCACCTGGTGCATGCCCGCGACCGGCTGTCCGATCTCGTCAACCACTTCCGCTTCGACCACGTAGCGAGTGAGCGCCGCGAACTCGTCGATCAACGGTTCGCTCAGGTCGCTCAAGGCCTCTCTGGCTCGCAGATACATCGCCACCGGCGGGCCGGTGACTCGGACCGACAGCTCGTCGCTCAGCGTGTCGTCGTCGTCCGTCCAGGTTGCCGTCAACGTGTGCGTGCCGAGCCGCGCGCTGCTCGCGTCCAGATGCGCCCGCGCACTGCCCGAGCCGTCCGTGACGAGTGACTCGCCGTCTCCTTCGGCCGACACGACCAGACCGCCCGCAGGCAGGAAGCGGATTCGCTTGTTGGGCACGCCCTGCCGGCGCTCATCCAGCAGCAGCACCTGGAGCGATCCGGACTCGCCGATGATGCCTCGTTCGATCGCCGCCTCGTCTACGGAGACGATGCGCAGGGTGGTCGGCGCGCCGTAGAGTCGGAACTCGAAGGTCAGCTGCGCCGAACCGCTGCTCGCCAGGATCCGTACATTGCCGGGACCCGATGAGAGCGTCGCGCGGGCTTCCCCAGATGCGGTCGCGGTCAGGGTCAGCGCCGTCGAGCTCGACTCCGTTCCTCGCTGCAACCTGGCGCTTGCGGGCGCCTCGGTCAGTTCCAGCGTTAACTCGGCCGAGGGCACCCTGACGCCGGCGCTGTCCATCGCGACGACGCGGATCTGGTGCTGCCGTGCGGCGTCGAGGTTTGCGCCGTCGCTGGGCTGCACGAGACGCAGCTCGCTGGGCTCCCCGACGAAGCGGATCGTCACCGTGTCGACCAGCGATCCCACTCGGGCCGTAACGACGGACGTTCCGGCGCGGCCGTCGGCGAACAGGCTCACCGAGGCGCCGCGAATGTCGTTGCCCACGTCGTGCAGCGGAGTCGTGATCTCGGTTGGACCGCTCGATCCGGTGAACGCGCCAAGCTCCGTCGAGAGCTGGACCCGCGTCTCCGCGCCGGCGGCGCTGGCCGGGATCCGTACCGTCACGGTCGATTCACCACCTCGGGCGAGGATTGCCGTTGGATGCGCAGTCACCGACAGCACGCGCTGCGCCGAGGCGCGACCGACGTCGGAGGCGATGAGCACCGCAGCGAGCGCCAACAGCATGACCGCGAACGCGGCGCCGAGTCCGCTCGCGCGCCTGCGTACCGGGCGCACAGCCAGGGTCAGGCAAAGACAGGCGATCCGGCCGATCATCACAGGCTCAGTGTACGCACCGTGCTGAGTCCCGCCCGCGCGTCGGATTGGCGGAGCGCAACAATCGCTGCGGTTTTACCAACGCTTCACGCGCCCGCCTAGACTTGCCAGCGACCGCCGACCGCACCGGGTTCGGCGTGCAACCCTGTCGAAAGGCAACGCACAATGTCCAACCACGAAGCCTGGCCCGATGCCCCGACACCGCCCGACAACGGCGAGTGGGAAGTCACGATCTGGGACATCACCGACAACGGTGCGCTGGCGATCACGCTCAACCGCCCCGAACGGCTCAACGCGCTCTCCTTCCGCCTGCTGTACGAGCTGCAGGCATTGATCGATTTCGCCGCCGCCCGCCCCGACATCAGGGTCGTCACGCTGCGCGGGTCTGGCACGCAGGCATTCTGCTCGGGCGACGACCTCTACGGCATGGAACCGACGACCAGCATCGACTCCTCGATTACGGTGCATCATCCCTTCATCCTCTCGCTGCGCGCATTGAAGAAGCCGGTCATCGCGCTGGTCACCGGCTGGGCGCTGGGTCACGGCTGGGAGATCGCCTGCGCCTGCGACATCCGGCTCTGCGCCGACAACCTCGAGGTGGGCGACCACCGCGCCCAGCGCGCCATCGGCATGAACGGCGGCACGACCTGGTTCGCGCCCAGGATCATCGGTCGCGGGCGAGCGCTCGAGTTGCTGATGACCGGCCGTCACATGTTCGCCGAGGAAGCACTGCAATCGGGCTGGGCGAACCATGTCTGGCCGCTGGAGGACTTCGATCGCGAGGCCGCCGATTACATCGACCAACTGACCAAGCTCCCGACCCTCAACCTGTCCGCCTTCAAGGAGATGATCGACTACTCCGCCGAACACTCACTGCGCGACAGCCTGGCCCACGAGGTCGAGGTCGCCGACCGTTACCGCTACAGCGAAGACGCCCGCGAAGGCCGCCGAGCATGGCGCGAGAAACGCCCCTCGGTGTTCCGCGGCTACTGAGTCGGACTCGACCCGCAGTCAGCTACGCTTAAACCAAGGGAGTAGAGGCATTGACAACCCAAGCCTACGAAGAAGGCAGCATGACGCTGCTTGAACAGGCTCTAACGGAGTTGGCCGCCGGCGATGTCAGGCAGGCATCGGAGAAGGGTTGGGGTTCGGTTGCCCTTGCGATCAAGGCCTTGTGTGAGCGCCGCGGATGGAACCACGGCCGTCATCGAGATCTCTATGTGACGATTGATCGGCTGGTTGACGAGACGGGCGATCAAGAAATCGACACGCTGTTCGCGTCAGCCAACATGCTCCATGTCAACTTCTATGAGAATCACGAGGGCGCCGCCAAGGTCGCCCAACGCCTCGAACGTGTACAGCTCTTCATCGACAAGCTCGACGCGTTGCCCTGATATCCTGCGGCGAAACCACCAGCAATCCAGGAGTCACCATGCCCAAGACCTACATCCTCGGCGGTTACCAGTCCGACTTTGCCCGCAACTGGCGCAAGGAAGAGCACAACCTGCGCGACGTGATGGCCGAGACCGTTCACGGCGCGCTGGACGCCGTCTCGATGGAGCCCGGCGACATCGACACCGCCCACGTCGGCAACTTCGCCGGCGAGCTCTATGCCAAGCAGGGGCAGCTCGGCGGCTTCTTCGCCGAGATCAACCCCGACTTCGGCGGCTTGCCGACCTCGCGGCATGAGGCCGCCTGCGCCTCGGGTAGCATCTCGATCCTGATGGCCTCGGCCGAGCTTGAGGCCGAGCGCTACGGCACCGCGCTGGTGCTCGGCGTCGAGCAGATGAAGACCGTCAGCCCGGTCGAGGGCGGCGACTTCCTCGGCACCGCCGGCTGGTACGAGCTCGAGGCCGAGGGCGTTGATCTGCCCTTCCCCAAGCTCTTCGGCCGACTGGGCGACGTCTACGACGAGCGCTACGGTCTCGACCCGGCCCACCTCCAGCGACTGGCCGAGCTCAACTACGAGAACGCCAAGCGCAATCCGGGCGCGCAGACTCGCGGATGGCTGGGCGATGTTCAGACTGATCTCAGCGAGGGCAAGTACGTGGCTCCGATCACCGGTCGGCTGCTGCTGCGCGACTGCTCGCAGATCACCGACGGCGCCGCCGCGCTGATCCTCGCCAACGAGGAACGCGCGACCGAGTGGGCCGAAGCCCGCGGCATCGACCTCGCCAACGTGCCGACGATCCAGGGCTGGGGGCACCACACCGCCGCGCTGACATTCGACGAAAAGATCGCCCAGGCCCAGGGCGACGACTACGTGCTGCCGCACACGCGCCGCACCATCACTGACGCCTACCAGCGCGCCGGTATCGACGGTCCCTCCGAGCTCGACGCAATCGAGACCCACGACTGCTTCACCACCAGCCACTACATGGCCATCGACCACTTCGGCATCACCGAGCCGGGCAAGAGCTACGAGGCGATCGAGGACGGCCGCATCGACATGGGCGGCGAACTGCCGATGAACCCCTCCGGCGGCCTGATCGGCGGCGGACACCCGGTCGGCGCGACCGGCGTGCGTCAGGCGCTCGACTGCTGGAAGCAGGTCACCGGCAACGCCGGCGACTACCAGGTCGAGCAAGCCAGCCGTGCCGCCACGCTCAACATCGGCGGCTCCGGCACGACCTCCGTCTCGTTGATCATCGGTAGGTAACGGGATTGCTCTCCCCCCGCGAAAGCGGGGGGAGATGTCCCGTAGGGACAGAGGGGGGCACTGACGGACGCCGACTGCCCCCCTCTGCCTTCGGCATCTCCCCCCGCAAC
>JAPPBK010000467.1 GCA_026705105.1 Chloroflexota bacterium
CGGGCCAGGTGATCGTTGCGTTCGGGAACCCAGGGTCCTCAGCACTGAAGGTCGGCGCGGCGTTGCCCGTCGATGCGGTCCGGCCCGAGCCCGACGGCGACCAGTCGCTGTCGCCGCTGGAGTTACCGGCCCGGACCTGAACCTCGTAGAGCGTCCCCGCCGTGAGGCTGCCGATCGCTGCGCTGTCGCCGGTCTGATCCTGCGGTCCGTTGGTCCAGGACCCGGTCGTGCCCGCGCGGTAGCGGAGGTCGTAGTTGGTTGCGCCGAGGACCTCACCCCAGTGCACGTCGAGGCTGGTGGTGGAGCCGGAGGTCACGGCCACGGCGGGAGCGGCCGGCGTCACGAGATCCACGATGGTGCCCACCGTGATCGTGACCTCGTCCGAAGCGGTCGCCGTGCCGTCGCCGACGGTGAGTTCGAACGTGAGCTCACTCGCGGTGCTCGGCGCAGTGAAGGTGGGGCTCTGCGCGGTCTCGCTGCTCAGCGTCACCTGGGTGCCCGATGTCTGGCACCAGAAGTATTCGAGTGAATCGCCGTCGGAGTCGCTGCTGCCGGAAGCGTCCAGCCTGACCGTGGCGCTGGGGTCGACCTGCTGGTCGCCGCCGGCGTTTGCGATTGGGGCGTTGTTGTTGTCCCTGTCTTCCCCCCTCACCGTGATGGTGACCGTGCTGGGCGCCTCGGGGTCGCTGTCGTCCGCGCCGTCGTTGACGACGAGCGAAAACTCGAGCCTGACCCCTCGGATCGAGGGGGCGGTAAAGGTGGGGCGCTCCGCGGTCGGGTCGCTCAGGTCCACGCACGTGCCCGAGGTCTGACTCCAGGCGTAGGTGAGGTCGGCCCCCTCGGGATCGAGGCTGCCGGAACCGTCCAGCGTGACCGTGGCGCCGGGGGCGACCGTCTGGTCGTCGCCGGGATCGGCGGTCGGAATGTAGTTGGTTGCCTGGCCCGCCGGGGTGGCGGATTTCGGTTGCGTGTACGGGCCGGCGCCGTCGCTGTTCTTCGCGGCCACCTGTACCTGGTAGACGAGGTTGTTTGCGAGCGTGATCGTGGCCGTCCTGGCGTCCGTTCCGGTGTTGGGAATGACCTTGGGCTCGACCGGTTGTTGATCGAGCTGGCAGTTCGGTTGTTCGGCCGGACACGGCACGTACTGAGAGAGCTGGTGCCAGGAGCCGGACGAGCCCAGGCGGAAGCGCACGTAGTAGCCGTCGAGCGCGGGAGTGCCGGTCTTGGTGGGCGCATCCCAGGTGGCCGTGATCTGGCCGTCGCCGGCGGTCAGCGTGAGGTTCAGAGGGACACCGGGCAGGGCGTTGGGCGTGGCCGTGCGGGTGACGTATGGGCCTTTGCCGCCCGCGTTAACCGCCGCGACGCGCACCTCGTAGGCCTGGTTGTTGGTGAGGCTAAAGATGGTTGCGCTCGTGCCGGTCGCGCTGGCGGTCGTCCAGCTTTCGGACGTCCCGCTGCGGCGGTGCTCGATCGTGTAGCTGGTGAGCGCTGGCGAGCCGGAGTCGGTGGGCGCCGACCAGGCGACGACGATCTGTGCATTGCCCGCGGTCAGGGCCAGATCTCGGACCTTGCCGGGCGGTCGCGCCGGCTCGCCGGCCTTCTTCTTCGCGCCCTTGAAGAGGCCGTTGCCGTAGCTGTTGTACGCGCTCACCTGGACCTGGTACTCCGTTCCGTCGGCCAGGCCGGTGATGGTCGCGGACCGTGGCCCGCCGCTGAAGGTGCCCGGCAACCAGGCGGAGGTTCCGGCCACGCGGTAGCGGATGACGTAGCCGGTCGGCGCGAGCGCGGGATCGTCGTCGGGCGGGTCCCAGGTGACCGTGATCTGTCCGGCGCCCGGGGTCAAGCGCAAGGAACGGACCCTGCCGGGCTCGCGCTGGACGCCGAACTCCTGCCAACTGGCCGTGCCGTTGCCGTCGAAATCGATCTGCAGGGCCGGGTAGTCCGTGCTTTCGCGGAAGTCCCACGGATCGTCATTGCCCGTCTCGCCGTCGATATCCACGTTCCAGCTGGCGTAGATGCCGCTGTAGCCGGTGGGCGACTGCAACTCTTCGGTTGTCTTGGCCGTGCCTCTGCGGGACCCGGTCAGGCCGGAGGTATCGGTGTCCCAGTAGCTGTCGCTGACGGTTGGGTTGTCGCCAGCTTCAATCTCAGCAACCAGCCCGCCAAGCGTTCCGCCGCTGTCAGGCAACACCCGGGCGGTAGCGAAGCTGGCGGTGACCGTGGCGCTGTCGCGCAGGTCAGCGATGAGGCCGGCGCGAGCCGCCGTACAGCCGCTCGTACAGGTCACGCTGCCCATGGCGTAGCTGGCCGTCACGGCTGCGCCGCTGGCGCCCCGGTAGATCCCGACCAGGCCGCCGACGTCCCGGGTGCCCGTCACCGAGGCGAGGCTGTAGCTGGCGATGATGTCGAGGGTGGATGTGGGCGAGACCGACCCGACGAGGCCGCCGACATTGTTGGTACCGGTGACGCTGCCGGTCACATAGACGCCGAAGATTTCGCCGGCGACCCCTTGACCCGCAATCGCGCCGGTCTCGTTGCCGGCCGCCGTGATGTCAACGTTCTCCAGCCCCAGGCGGCGCACGACGCTGCTGGTGCCGAGCACGCCGAACAGGCCGGAGAAATGGCTGCTGGCGTCGGTGCGGTTGATGAAGAGGTTGGAGATGACGTGGCCGTTGCCCTCGAGCAGGCCGCTGAACGGGCTGGCCTCGGTGCCGATCGGATCCCAGCCCGTGCCCGTGGCCCAGGTGGAATCGGCGAAGTCGAGATCCGCCACCAGCTCGTAGCCCAAGCAGATCGGTTGAGGATCGGTGCTGGCGTTGTTGTCGTGGTCGACCGCCTTGCAGCCCATTCCGGCGGCTCGGTTGGGGAAGGCGACGTTGTAGGGCGCGACATCGGTGCCGGTGGGCTTGCCGCGGCCGTTCAGATCTCTGCGGATGGCGTCGAGTTGGGCGAGGGTCGACACGTCGATGAGCTGGTCGTCGTCGGTGTCGTAGTCGACGCGCGTGCTGTTGTTCGTCACCGACTTGTTGAACCGCGCCACCTCCGAGCCGTTGGCGCCCTTAAGCCTGGATGTGTGGCCGTGACTGTCGTCTTCCCGCGGCTTGTATTGGACCTTGACCGCTGCGCCCACGGGTATGGCTCTGTTGAATCTGAGCGTGACCTTGGTGTCGTCGGCGTCGTCGAACGAGACCCCATCCGCGACAAGGCCGGTGGTCCCGACATACAGCGCGGCGAACTTCTGCCTGGACGGCACGTTCCCGGTGTCGAGCGGTGCGTCGAAGAAGAGATCGATGGTGCGGCCGTCGGTGGCGACCGCGCCGCGGACGAAGACGGGAGGCGCCGATTTGTTGATGACCGACAGGTCGGTGAAGTTGGCCGCCGGGTTGGCGGGCGAGGCTTCGTCCTGGAGCTTGGTTCCGCTGTCCGGCGCGGCGTACGAGACGGTGACGGTCTCGTCACCGGTCAGAGCGGCGGCCAGGGTGAGCGTGACCACGCCGTAGGTCACGTCATCGGCTTCGTCAACGTCGTCCGACGGGCTGCCGTCGGCCTCGACGGTCTCGTTGGCGACGGCGACCGGATCGGTATCGGCCAGGTTGACCTCGGCTGCCGAATGATCGGTGGCGTCGCCGTCGGGATCGACCTCGACGGTGAAGGTCGAGGCGGCGGGCACGGCGTCGGCGTCAAGCGCAGTGTGGAAGGTGATCCTCAGCTCCGCGCCGCTGACCGAGGCGCTGATCGCCGCGGGTCCGCTCGGCGGCGCCGGCGGCGCCGTTGGCATCGGCGGGATCGGCTGAGTGGGAACGGGCGCCGCATCGTCGGACACGATCGTGACGTCGGCGCGGTTGGCGACCGAGTTGGCCACGGTCAGGCCGCTGGAGCCGGCCTGCACGCGGAAGCGGAAGACTTCGTCCAGTTCGTAGTCGCCGTCGTCGGCGATCTCCACGGAGAGGGTCGCGGAGCTGAAGCCCTGGCTGACCGAGATCGTGGCGGTCGAGCCCCTGAAGACCGTAGGGGTGACGAAGTCATGCTCGTGGATGCCCTCGTGGTTCAGGTTCAGGGCCAGTATCTGCGCGTCGGTGAGGGTGGTATCAGCGGCGGGATCGTCGTCGGTGTAGACATTGTGGCCGCTGCCGTCGGCGATCCCTCGGATGATGAACTGCAGCGTGAGATCGCTCGCGGCCGGGGCGTCGAGGTTGATCGTGAAGGTGACGGTGCGCGCGGCCGGGGTAGCGCCGCTCTCGTTGACGCTGGACTTGTCCGCCGTGACGGAGATCACCTTGGTCGCGGTCGCCGCCGCCTGGTCGGTGAGGCCGGTGATCTGCTCGGAGGCGGCGCTGACCAGGGAGCTGCCCGCCCCGGTGCCGGCGAGGTTGCCGATCTCGTCAATCGCGTAGAAGCAGACGTACTTGTTGTTGTTTGCCGACCCGACCACTCGAGCGTTGGCGCCGGCGGTGAGGCTGTCGAAGTCGCTGGCCCCTTTGGCGTCACAGGTGGCGTCGTCGTCGATCCGCCAGCCGATCCGGTCGTTCGCCCCGGTCGTCGACCTCGCGCTGAAGTCGCGCGCGGTCGCAGGGGCGCTCTGATCGGGGTTGGTCACCGTGAGCGCCGGCGGGGTGATGTCGACATTGAAGGTCACCGGCTTGGAGACAGCGGTGGTGGTTCCGTCGCTCACGCGGAGGCAGAGCCAGGTCTTGCCGTCCTCCCAGGTCACATCTCCATGTTCAAGCCCGGAGCCGGTGTCGGCGGTGGTGTCGATGTCGTATTCAGTGCTGGACGCGTCCGGACAGCTCCCGCCCGGATTCGCGGTGAGATGGGCATACTTGACGCTGTTGATATCCGCCGTGAAGTTCACGGTGACGTGCTCGACGAGCGTTGCCGTGGCGTCAGCCGCCTCGGACGCGCTCAGCCAGCCGTCCGCCAATGTGTGATTGAACAGGATCGCTGCGGTCGCCGCGTTCGCAACCGCGAACGGCAGCTGCAACGGAGCCGTGTCATCCCTGCCCCACAGGCTCGAGCCGACCGCGTTGACGGCGCGAATGTCGATTTCATACAGGACGCCGGGAGTGAGGGTGATGGTGTCGGTGTACGGCCCGCTGCCGTCGTCGGTGACGGCATAGGTCTTGATCGTCGTCTGGTTGGCGCGGTCGTCGAAAGGCGCGTTGGTCGGGATTGCGCGGATCTCGTAGCGAATGATGGGCGAGCCGCCGTTGTCCCCAGGCGTCCAGTTCAGCGTCACGCCGTTCACGGCCGCGGCGCTGCTGCTGACTGTGGGTTCGACCGGGTAGTTGCCCGCACTCACGCTGAAGCTCGCCACGGCGACGGGCGTCGTGGCGGCGCTCTGGAGCTTGCTCCCGGAGCCCGGCGCGGTGTATCTGACATCGGCGGCGATGCCGGCGTACTCCGCCAGACTCAAGGGTTGCCCAACCGACTCGCCCAGCTGGAGGGTGACGGTGCTGCCGCTCACCACGACGGGTTCGC